>JAAUOQ010000218.1 GCA_012034795.1 Leptolyngbyaceae cyanobacterium CRU_2_3 | reverse complement strand
CACCTACGGTTAACTTGAAGCAAGAGCGCGATTCCGCAGAAGAGAGGCTACGCCGCCAGCGTTCTGTCGCCAAAGCGCCCTCTTCAGTCAAGGTGACAGTCCAACCAAAATCGTCTCCTTTACAGAATAGTCCAGAGCTATCGGCAACTGAACACCAACTTAAACAGAGTTCCTATCAGCAGTTGCAGCAGCTTTTGAAGGGACAACGGTTTCCCAGAGCGATCGCCCTAGCAGAAGGCTTGTCCCAACGGTTGCCTCAGGATCTAGAAGTCCGGCAATGGCAGGCGATTACCTATCAACGGTTTGCCCGATTTCTAATCCAGACGAAGCAGGGAGAAAAAGCCCGCATCTACCTGAAAAAGGCCCTACGCACTGACCCACACAACAAATCGCTGTGGCAAGAGGTCAATCGAGATTTTCAGCGGTTGGAACAGCTTGAACTCCATTGAACTAGCTGTCCTCATACCCGTACTTACATTGCTCTGACTGTCACTGCCAACAACCAGTTGCCTGAATCATTCAGGCAACCCTCCACCTCAAGTATTTGCCCGGACACGAATTGCCGAAGCTGCTGATCAACTTCAGGGCTGAGGGTAACAAGGGCAGGAGTTAATTCTGCTAGGGCGAGCGGTTGACTCAGGGATAACCTGTAATCCTGTTCACCTCGACGTTGAAAGCTGCCCACAAAAAATTGAGCGTGAGGAGACTGAGCACGTTGAGGAAACCTGCTCGTCGCACCCAATTGCCTAGAGGGTTCTGTTTGCTCAGAATCTATCCGCTCAGGACAGTATCCATCCAGGGGATAAGCTTCTGGGCACTCTAAGTAATATTGCTGCCAGTATAACCAGTCTGGGTGTTCTGGAGTCAGGTTAAACAGAGGTACCAGCATCGGCGGGGCAACTGGGTCTTTCAGTAAAGCCTCTTGTAGCACTCGCACAGGCAAATCCCTTGGCTGACACCCCTGCTCAACGCAGAGCGCCGCCGCCATACCTGCCGCCTGCCCAATGCCCAGTACGGCAGGCTGTAAACGAGTTGCGCCATTGGCAATGTGGGAAACTGATATATTTTTCTCACAGACGAGCAACCCATCCATTTCTGCTGGAATGAGACAGCGATAGGGTAAAGCAAACGGTGTGCCCGTCCATCGGCCGCCCCAGCGAATCGACTTAGGTTGTAAAGGAAACTCCATTCCAGGATAGTGATGGTCGTTAGCATAATTGCCCAGAGCGATCGCCTCCACCCGTCCCGTGCCATCTAGAGGCAATGGAGCCACTTGTCCCCCTGGCTGGGGCAGAATATCCTGTTCTCGTACCGTTACTAGCCCCTGCAATCTTCGGCTTTCGCGATAGTAAGGATGGAGTGCATAAGCACGCCCCCCAAACCATCTTTACCTGGCGGAAATGTATCTTCTGCTAAACCATAGCGTTGTCCCAACTGACTTTGGAGAAAACAAACAAAGTCTTGAGAATGCTGGTATGCTTCCCCTAAAAATTCTCGTCGAGAAGATTCAGTTTGAATTAATCGTTCTAACCCAACGCCATAATCGTTGCCTTGCTGAGGCCAGTTCAGCATCAAACGGTTTCCAGGCAACCGACCATAATTCAAAAATTGTTCGATGTCATAGCCCTTCCAGGCATCTGCAAAAGGAGACAAGTCGCTTTTGGGAGAGTTAGCAATTAAAGAGTATTTAGCCTGGTAGGAGTCTTGTAGTACCACAACCCACGTAGGAGCCTGTATGGGATACTGCTGCGTCATCCCATTCGGATGCATAGGGGCGCTAGGTTCTTGCCAGTGCGATCGCCACTCCCATCCCCAACGATGGGGTACTTCTGCCAAAACTAGTAAATCGCCCAACTCTGTTGCATCCAAAATTATCTTGGCTTGGACAAAGTAATCTGCAAATCGTACACCTGTAATGATATTGTCCTGTCTCCGGACTTCTAAAGGCACTTGATCCGCTATCCAGCGCAGGTTAGACAACTGACTGACCCAGTCAGCAAAGATTGTAGCTCCTACGCGCGGCTCATAGGTAAAAAAACTAACCCAGGCGTGATCAAGCCCGTGAGGTTGACGCTGTCGCAGTTCTCGTAGAAATGCGCCCCACAGTCCCGTTTGGAAAGGGACTAATTCATTGCCATCAGGAGCCGAAACCCCTGCCGTTGTCAACATGCCACCTAACCAGGAGAATTCGCTGATCAGGAGGGTTTGTGCTCCCCGTCGGGCTGCCTGGATGGCGGCTGCGGTGCCGCCTGTTCCACCCCCAACCACTAACACATCTACTTTAAGTTCTTCCACCTATTGTCTTGCCTATCTCTAGTCAGAGATGGTTATGGATTCTGTCATAATTTGAGCTAAAACCATGGAGTGGGGGAGTTACATTCCCAAGCAAGGGGGAAAACCTGCGCCCTGCTCTAACCTTTTAGATTACGGCTATAGCAATTTCGCTATTTGTCTCGCGCAATTTATTTTTTGTATGGCGATGTAAAAAGCCAGCGCTCTGGTTAGAGGGCTGGCTTTTTACTAAGTGTTCACTAGATTGAAAAGTTAGGGTCTTTATATTGGCTGACCCCATTTGAACTACCTTCAATAGTCTCAGGGATTTGCCGTAAGTTCAGATTTCTTAAGGTTTATTTAATTTGTCTCGCTCAATACTTTTACGATGGGCTCGTTGCTCCAGTCGAAAAAGCCAAACCATCAGCACCACCACCCCAATTTGCAAACCCAAATTGGGCAAAGCTGTATCTACATCGCGTCCAGCGAGCAACTGGGACAGAAAGATGACGGCTCCGACAAAACCAGATGCACCACAACCAAAATAAACAAATTGCCGCAATCCTCGATAAGGCGATCGGGCTTCGGCGCGCAGTTGAGCATAGAGTTCTGGATCAATCTTGCGTTTGGGAGACTTGGCATCTGTCATGGTTCTGAGTCTAGGATACAAGAGACATGAAATTTATTGTCTTCATCATGTCCAGCCTATCGCTTATTGCTAACCGCTTTACCACAATCCCCGTTTACCACTGGGGTGAATCGTTGACCAGTTCATTCGCGCCATGGACAACTGTTCATCAGACACCTTTGCACCTGTTAAATCTGCACCACAGAGATTTGCACCACGTAAGTTGGCATGGCTGAGGTAAGCATAGCTGAGGTCAGCACCGCGCAAATCTGCTCCAGCTAGGTCAGCATGGCTCAAGTAGGATCTAGCCAGGTTAGCGTTCCGGAGTGTAGCTTGGCTAAGGCTGGCTCGACCAAAGTCAGTATTCATTAAGTTGGCATTTTGAAAATTGATTTTGTGCAGCTTCGCTTGATGGAAATTAGCCCCTGATAAATCCATTTTCTGCAAATTTAGCAAGCTTAGATCATGACTGGTGAAGTCACGTTTCCCTTTCGCATAGGCTGCTAAAAGTTCCTCGGCTGCGGGTTTGGATACTAGAGAGCCAGATCTGGCAATAGAATTGCCGCTGGTGCCAAGACCAGCTAAGCCACGCGAACTATTCGTATTCGTAGCAGACGGAGAGCTTTGCATGAGCGATCGCCGTTTGGCAGAACCAGGCTGCAAGCTAGTAGCATCTGAGCGCGGGACTTCAGATTTATTAGCTCTTGCTCGAATTGCTGCTGCCATTCGAGCTGAGGGTGAAGAGGGCATAGACGCTGAGGCAGAATCCATCCGGTCGGTTGGTTCTTGACGAACTGCACCACGATTGGGCTGATTCACCATGCTTTTTGCCAAGCTGTCTAGATAAGGTTCCAAATCCAGCGCTCTTAAAACATCATTAGCAGTTTGGTAGCGATGACGCACGGATACCTCCAGCATCTTCTTAAGGACTTCTGCGAAATGGTCGCTGATATGAACTTGGTGACGCCAAAGAATTTCTCCAGTGGATGGGTCATAGTCCATATCTTTAGGCGACTTACCTGTCAACAAATAGAGACAAGTGACGCCTAAAGCGTAGATATCGCTCGCGTAAACTGGGCGCATTGCCATTTGCTCTGGAGGGGCATATCCTGGCGTACCAATAGCATACTGTGTCAGTGCTGTTTGTTCTGAAGCACCTGCACGGCTGGGATTAACTTTATCTTTGACGGCACCAAAATCAATTAAGACGAGCTTTTTATCTTGCGATCGCCGGATTAAATTAGCCGGTTTGATATCTCGGTGGATGACCTGCTGTCCGTGAATATATTGCAGCATAGGTAGCACTTCACTCAAGAACTGCTTAATACCCGCCTCACTGAAAGGGCCCGATCGCTTGACCTCTTGCTGAAGCGTTGAGCCACTAATATATTCCTGAACTAGATAGAATTCTTGCGTGACTTCAAAATAGTCCAGTAATCGGGGAACTTGAGGGTGATTACCAACTCTGCCAAGGGTCTTGGCTTCCCGCTCAAACAAATCCCGCGCCATCTGTAAAACAGTAGGGGAAGAGGCAACGGGACGCAATTGCTTAATGACGCAGTAGGGACTACCTGGCAAGGTTTCGTCTTTTGCTAAGAAGGTTGCTCCAAAACCACCTTGCCCCAAAGCTTGGACAACTCTGTAGCGATCGCGGAGTAGCAACTTTGAACCGCAAGACTGACAAATCTCAGTATGGGTCAAGTTTTCGGGATTATTGCAAGCTGGATTTAAGCAGTAGCTCATTGCGGCATTACTCGCTGGATCGTTCGCTGGGTGTCGCGGTCTTGTATCCAGGTAGATTTAGAATTTGACACCCTGTTGTCTTCAATTATCTTTCCAACATTCGCGGAATATAGCGCCATTCTTGCGGGAAATCTCTTGAAGAGTTGCTAAAGTTTGCCCTGATTTAATTGAAATATGGATAAAAGCCCATAAATCTACGGTCTAGCGGGGTAGCAATCCTACCAAAACTGCCTTAGACCAATAATGGGTGATCAAAGAAATCTCTCCATCCGGAATCCTCTCTATTACCGCTAGCGCTGTATCGGTTGTAACCAAATTTCTAGCCGTAATAGTGAGGGGTGAATGCCCCTTATCTAGTTCGATTATTTATTGTGTTAAAGAAAAAGAACCGCACGCAGCAGTTGCGCCGATTCTCTCACTATAATTCAGGTTTTTGGAGGATTGTTAAAAGTTTTAATTTTAAGAAGATTCAGTAAAGCATCAGGGTCAGATGTTTGCGATACTGTTTAGTCAGTGGATGCTCATCGCCTAATAGCTCAAAAATCATAATCATGGCTTTACGGGCCCCATCGTTCCGGTAGGTGCGACTTTGGCTGACAATTTTCAGGAATCCTTGAAGAGCAGTATCATAATTTTCGCAAAGGGTTTGCCGAACAGCCGCAAAGAAGGGTTCGTCTAGCTCGTGATTCAGAATAGGGTCAATACTCTCTAGCTTCAGTTGCATCAACTTCCGCAAGGCTCTGGCGGCTCCGGCATATTCGCGATCGCTATCGTCGATAAACACCAACAATTTCTCAGCCGAGTCCAATCGATCTTGACTAATCAGGAATTTGGCAGCAGCAATTGCCAGCTTACGGTTCTGTGGGTACTTCTCCATCATCTCAGTGAAGCCAGCCTTTGCCCGATCAACCTCACCTGCCTTGACGGCTGCCTGGATGGCTTCCAGACCTGAATCAAGATCAGATTGCAAATTGAGTTGAGATAAAAACTCACGTAACTGAGGTTCTGGCAACACTCCCACAAAACCTGGATGCATTTGCCCTTGGCTGACAATTCGGACATCAGGCACGCCTTCAATTCCGTAGGTCTTAGCCAGATCAGGGCTTTGATCGATATCCACTTTTGCCAATACAAAATCGTACTCCTTCACCAACTTTTCCAGCATGGGCTTCAGCATTTGGCAAGGGCCACACCACTGGGCAAAGAAGTCCACCACAACTGGACGTTCATACGAGGCTTGCACCACGTCATCCCCAAAAGTGCTACTGTTCACTTCAACTGAAACTCCCATCTTTGAACCTCCTGATGACCCAGTTCAACTCTAAGTTAGATACCAAAGCCCCTGCTTGTCAGGGGCTTAAGCAAGTTTGAAGCAGGAATGGCGATCGCCAAGCTCATTCTGCTCACCACAATTCTGCCAGCTTCACAGCAGATACAGCAGGATAAACAAAACAATCCAGACGACATCGACAAAGTGCCAGTAAAGCTCAGCCGCTTCTACTCCAAAATGTGCATGCTCGGAATAATGTCCCTGCTTGCGAGCACGCCATAGCACTGACAAAATCAGGCAGACCCCCAACAAGACGTGCAGACCGTGAAAGCCAGTCAAAACATAAAAGGTACTAGCGTAGAGGTTAGTAGTTAAGCCAAACTCTAGCTTACTGTACTCATAAAGTTGCCCTGCCAGGAAGATTGCACCCATGATCGCTGTCAAAGAAAACCAGGTGCGTAGTCCTTTCACATCATTCTTCTTGATTGCCGTATCGGCGTTGTGAATGACAAAGCTGCTGGAAATTAGGATGACCGTATTAATGGCAGGCAGCAACAATTCTCGTTCGGGTGTCCCTTCTGGTGGCCAGCTAGGATAGACAGCGCGGAAAGTCAGATAGGCCATGAATAGCCCCAGAAAGATCATACTTTCTGCGCCCAAAAGACGAGCAGCCCAAATAGCCGATGATCGGGATGTTCCTCGTGAGGAGAAACAGTCGCCCCCTCATTGTGATAATTCAGGGCTGCTTTAGAGGGGTCAACAGTAGAACCTTGCATAGAACTCAAGTTGCTAGAAGGAAAAGGGTGTTAGAAAACGATGATTAGGGACTAGGTGAACTACCTGTGAGTACAGGTGAGGAGGCAGACGGGATCGCCAAGCCGTTTTCAGAACCGTGATCGACCCCATAGTCGTAAGGGCCCGTTGTCAACACAGGCAAGACTTCAAAATTTTCGATCGCTGGAGGTGAGCTTGTTTGCCATTCAAGCGTCAGCGCTTTCCAAGGATTATCAGTTGCTTTTGAACCTTTCATCCAACTCCAGATCACATTGATTAGAAAAGGAAAGGTAGACACGGCCAAAATGTAAGCTCCCACTGTTGCCAACTGATTCAGCGTCGTAAAACGAGGATCGTATAAAGCAATTCGGCGGTTCATGCCCATTAGTCCTAACTGGTGCATTGGCATAAAAGTCAGGTTCATACCAATAAAAGTGAGGACAAAGTGAATTTGTCCTAATGGCTCATTCGCCATGCGACCCGTTAT
>JAAUOQ010000217.1 GCA_012034795.1 Leptolyngbyaceae cyanobacterium CRU_2_3 | reverse complement strand
CCATCAAGACATGGGAATATCCATGGCGTTCTTGGAAGGGTTAGGCAGTTTTCATAACTTTCACACCCAAAACCTTGACCCTGATGAGTCGCGTTGTTGTAATGATGACTCCTACACCTCCTATATTTCCTTTCCAAACTATCACTCTGGGCGAAACGGCGACTATCAAGCAGTCATCCCAGTAGAGCCGATCCATGACCTGCTCAAAACTCACAACGGCAGGATTGCATATTTTCCGGCTCATCCTCATGAAGGTAGCGTTGCAGTGCCTGTAGGAGTAGATTATGCCAGGGTAGTGGCAACTGGCAAAAGCCTAGTGACAGGGCGATCCTTTAATTTAGCGATCGCCGCAGACCCTCCCCAAGATGTGACAGGTGCATTTCCAGGTCGGGTAGTCGCGCAGTCTACCTTTCATCACCTGGTTGATTACAACTGGGATATCAGCAAAGGCTGCCCAACCTTTGTGGACGAGCCTCCTGGAGATGATACTATCCACCACCCTGAGAGATTGGAAGATATTAAAGCCTATGTACGAAATTTGGTGCTGTGGCTAGCGCCAGGACAAGCATGACAGCAGACAACGATCTCGATCGCGAATTAGACCATACGATTCAGGACTTTGGCGAGATTCAGGCGGAGCTTAACTATCGCCAGGCACAGGATGTGTTGCGGGTGTTAGTTGACAAGCTGAGTTTAAGCCCTAGAGAGCGATCGGGCTTGGAAACAGAACTGAACCATCTGGAAACGATGTTGGATAAGCTCGATCGCCAAGTTGTCCAGATTGCAGTGTTTGGCATGGTGGGGCGAGGGAAGTCTTCGTTACTCAATGCGCTGCTGGGGCAAACGGTTTTTGAAACAGGTGCGGTGCATGGTGTAACGCAGACAATCCAGAAGGCTCAGTGGAGCGCTAAGCCAGAAACATTAGGAGGACATCAAGGGGATTTTTGGCGAGTTTCTCTGCCTGGATTGGGCACGTCACAGGTTGAATTGATTGACACACCAGGCATTGATGAAGTTGACGGTGAAACCCGCGAGGTAATGGCGCGGCAATTAGCCCAACAGTCCGATTTGATTTTGTTTGTGGTAGCGGGTGACATGACTCGTGTGGAGTTTGAGGCGCTATCGGAACTCCGCAAAGCCAGTAAGCCGATTTTACTGGTACTCAACAAAATGGATCAGTATCCAGAAGCCGATCGCCAGTCTATTTATGAAAAAATTCGAGACGATCGGGTCAAAGAGTTGCTGTCTCCTAACGAAATTGTTATGGCAGCCGCTTCCCCCCTGATTCGCCTAAAAGCAATGCGTCGGGAGGATGGCAAACTTAGCCGCGCACTGAGCCGGGGCGTGCCCCAAGTCGATGAACTGAAGCTAAAAATTCTGGAGGTTTTACAGCGCGAAGGCAAGGCACTGGTTGCCCTCAACACAATGCTGTATACCGATGATGTCAACGAGCGATTGGTGCAACGGAAGTTGGAAATCCGCGATCGGGCTGCCAACGAAGTGATTTGGAACAGTGTCATGACTAAGGCGGTGGCGATCGCCCTTAACCCCATCATGCTTTTGGATCTGTTGAGTGCAACGGTTGTGGATATTGCTGTTGTCCTGACCCTATCTCGTCTCTATGGTTTGCCTTTAACCCAACAGGGAGCCGTAGGACTGCTGAAAAAAATGGCGCTGGGTATGGGGGGAATTACCGCTAGCGAATTGATCACAACTCTGGGCTTAGGCTCTCTCAAAAGTTTATTAGGACTAGCCACTCCTGCGACAGGTGGAATTTCTCTAGCGCCCTATGTTTCAGTGGCCATTACCCAGGCAAGCGTGGCAGGCATCTCCACTTATGTAATTGGACAAGTGACCAAAACTTATTTAGCGAATGGCGCATCTTGGGGAGAAGAAAGTCCTAAAGCGATCGTCAATCAAATTCTGGCTTCTTTGGATGAAGCGTCGATCTTAAACCGCATTAAAGAAGAACTCAGAGCAAAATTAGATCAGCATCATCAGCATGGTTAATTCGTAGTTAAAGATAGTCGTCCACAACAGCATCCATAGGGCTGAGTCAGCTAGCCAGTCATTATGCAATTTGCACCAATTTATCCCCTCATTTATAAAGTACTCAAACCCGCTTTTCCAGGCTGTCTTTGGGTGGGATGTGCTGACACTCAAGAGATTGCGCTCACGTTTGATGATGGGCCCCATGCCAAATTTACGCCCCCCTTGCTAGAGGTGCTAGCTCACTATCAGGTGAAAGCCAGTTTCTTTTGGTTGGGAATTTGTGTTGAGCGATCGCCAGAAATTGCCCAAGCTGTTTGGCAGCAAAAGCATTGGATTGGTCTGCATGGCTACTATCACATAACGTTTCCCAGACTTTCACTCCATCAACTTAAAGATTCACTGGACCAAACACAAGTGGCGATCGCCCAAGCTTGTCAGGTGGATTTAGCCTATGTCCAGCAAAATATTCGCGATGTCCGCCCCCCTAATGGTATTTTTACGCCACAAACACTGGCTGATCTCAAACGGTGGAATTATCGTCCTGTGATGTGGAGTGTTGTCCCGGAAGACTGGGTGCGTCCTGGAGTTGAACTTGTCGTTCAGCGCGTCATTCAGCAAATTCAGAATGGTTCTATAGTCGTGCTCCATGATGGCTATTGCGGTGGTGAAGATGTGGCTCCTACAGTGAGCCAACTCGTCCCGCTTTTGCAGCAACGAGGCTATACGTTTGTCACTATTGATCAGCTATGGAAAAGTAAAAGTAAGCAAAATAGAGCGTACTAGCTAAATTCAGGAATTGCCTGGTGAAAATTTGAAGCTCTGGTTATGACCTTTCGATCGCAGGTACGTCATGCTAGTTACGCCAAGTTCCAGTTGCAGCCATTTTCAGTCCGATTCGATTGAGCACATCGTCCGGCTGGCTCTAGAACTGGGTGAACTTTCTCCTGGCGCAGCCATGAAAGTCCAAAGGCTGATGCAGGCAGGAGCAATAGCAGAGCGCGATTATCGTCTGATTCAACTGTTGCGAGATGCCATTCAAGATGGATATGTGCAGCAAGTGGGCAGGCTGGAAGATTGAAGGATGAACTGAGATATGATCCAGTTAGTTTGCATATTTGAGGAGTGGTATTCTGTCTCTACCAGCAATTTCTGTTCCAGCTAAGAGCGGACGGACAAAGGGCTTACTCGTGATCCTGCACGGTTGGGGGGCCAGTGCTCAAGATGTTGCGGCTCTGGCATCCTACCTGGATTTACCTGACTATCAGTTTTTGTTTCCCAATGCACCATTCCCGCATCCTTACTCGCCAACGGGCAAAATGTGGTATGGCTTGCCAAGCGACTACAGTGTTTTTAGCAGCCTAGAATTTTTGCAGCAAACAGAACTGCAAGAAAGTCGAATACAGTTAGTAAGCTGGTTGCAATCGCTAGAAAAAACCACTGGAATTCCGCTAACTCGCACAATTCTAGGGGGTTTTTCCCAAGGTGGAGCCATGACCCTGGATGTGGGACTGTTCCGCCCTTTTGCTGCCCTGATGGTGCTCAGTGGTTATCTTCATCCACTGCGGCAGCCTTCTGAACTAGAATTAGCCAAAAATGCGCCTGCTCAATTTCCTCCGATTTTACTTGTGCATGGGCGGCAAGATCGAGTAGTGCCTCTGAATGCGGCGCATCAAGCCCGCGATCGCCTCCAGCAAATTGGGGCTGGGGTGCAGTATTTTGAACAAGATATGGGGCATGAAATCGATTCACTTGTGTTAAGGCATATGCAAAGTTTTATAGAAGAAATCCCGTTATCAACCGAATAACGACGAAACACCGAGTAGGATGGAACGAATGCAGTGATTCTGTAGGTCGAAGTACAGATTCGCCAAACTACGGGGGGTAGCGATGAAAACATTAAATATCTCAACACAGGATGTGACTCACATCACCGAGCAAGATGTGACTGCTTTAGCAACGCGGCTAGAACAAGATGACTACAGCAACCCCTTTGAAGGTCTTAATGACTGGCATCTGTTGCGGGCGATCGCTTTTCAGCGTCCAGAATTGGTAGAGTCTTATCTTTATTTGCTGGATCTGGAAGCTTACGACGAAGCTTAAACAATCTCACTCAGAAAAATCTAGGCGTGGTACGCGAATTGCTCAACACCCTGTTGGGCAATTTGTTTTTTAGGGTCAAGGCGATTTTTGGAGAGATGGTTATGGCTGCGATCGTTGGCTAGCCGGGTTTCTAAAAGCGGGTTTGGTATTCTAATACAGCTCGACTATCGCCATTTAGGTTACTGGAACCCCGCAAGAGGAGTTGATCATTAATTCGGTAGCGCAGGCTAAAGCGAGTGGGTTCTTCGGCTGTAAGAATTTGAAGAACGGAGGCAGAAACATTATTTGTGATGTCCAAACCCAGTTCGGCTGCCAACCCCAATGTAGAGGAGCGAGCATTTTCAGAGGAGATACTCGTGGGGAAGAGGCGGAAGTCTGTCAGTCCTGTTGCTTCACTAATTAGGTTTTGTAGTCCTGAGAGTAAGGTGGAACCTGCAACGCTTGCTAATGCTAGAGTCGGGTTATCGGCCGCTTGCCCAATGCTACTGACAAAGTTACCCCCAATTAAGGCCACCAGTTCCGTCTCAGTGCGGCTAGGGCTGCTAGTGAGTTCTAAGTTGTTGGAGATTTGGCTAGCGGGCCCAGTGACACTGGCTTGGACACGAATGGTTTGGAGGGAGCCGTAGTCAGTAGAAGGAGAAGTGGTAGTATCGGCAAGTTCTGCCACTCCAAAGAGTGAAGAGTTATTGGCCACAGGTGCTCTGACCACTTCGGGTACTGAGGTCACGAGACGCACATCTACATAGGGATCTAGCCCCCTAGCAGGAGAGAAAACGGCGCGGTTATCATAATCTCGTAACAGATTGAACTGGGTTGCAAATAAGTTCACCTGTCCTTGCCGGAGATAGATGGTGCCATCGGGACTTAAATCGTCCAGTGTACCGTTGACGATGAGGCTGCCATTGGCTACGAAGCTGAGGATCGGATCACTGGTGACTCGCACGCGATCGCCCAAGTTAATCTTCAGATTATTAAATTGCGGCGGTATAAAGAAACTGGGTGTTGAGGGCGTTGCAGCCGCAGCAACAGCAACCGGTGTAGTCGAGTCATCGCTGGGCAGGATCACCCGCCCGTCGCTTAAGACAATTTCGCCACCCACTAGGGGGCGTAAGGCAGTTCCTGTAATCATGACCTTGCCATTGACGTTGCCTACATATCGCTCTTCTAGCTCCAGGGAAATTTTATCTGAGCCGTCGTCACCTGTTACTACCGTTAAGGGCAGGGCTGCATCTGGATCAGTGGGGCTTAATGGAATCAAAAGCGGTAGTACACCTTGAGCAGTTACTAGCCCCTGTCCAAATTGTCCCTGGATCTGCTGGACTTGAATGCGATCGTTATCAAACAGAATGGTGCCATTCACATTAGTCAGATTTTCTGGCAATGTCTTAGCCGAAAAAATGGCATTGGTGAATGTGGCATTGCCCGATGCATTCAGTCGAATTGGGTTAGTCAGAGCAGGATTTAAGGTTCCCCGAACTTGCAGTCTGACATCTCCTTCGCCACCTTCCCAGGCAACCTGATCTGTAAATAGGCTGAGTAGTGCAATGCCATTGTTGCGGATGTTGACATCTAGACTCAGTTCGTTGCTGTTGGGGGCAACGGTCATAAAGGGGAAAGCATAGGGGATGCTGCCATTCAGTTGGAAAGTATTGACCTCATCCCCAATTACTTTGCCATCAAAGTCCAGACGAGCATTCACATAGCCAAACAAACTTCTCAGGGGAGGGAGTTGTTGACCATTCAGGGTTGCTTCTGACAGAACGAGTTCTCCTCCTAACTGAGGATTGCCAATGCTGCCACCCACGGAGACATTAGTGTTGAGCTTGCCATCGATCGCGATCGGCAGTTTGAACAAGTCTCGCAGGGCTGCCACAGGTACATTCTGGGCAATCAACTGACCGGACTGCTGTTCTCCACCCAGGGTTCCAGAAAAGTTGAACAGGGATTCACCTGACTGAAAGCGCAGCGGCAACAGCGTCAGCAGACCGTTCTCATAGTTGCCAGATGCGACCACCTGGTTGACTTGATACTTACCCCATGACCAATCCTCACCGCTCAAGCCAAAGCCCAGCGTCACCCCTTTCTTGGGGGAGAATGCCACATTAATGTCTCCTGTAAAGGTGCCCTGAAGCTGTGCCAGATCAGGTAGAAGGATGCTCCTTCGCGTCGGGCAATTTCCTGATTCCGCAATGTCACAATCTCAGAATATCGGCGTAGTTGATTTAGCAGACTGAGACTGGCAGTGTTGACTGAAGCAGGGACTACGGCTGTGGATGAGGCAAAGGTAGGAGGACGAATGCCCCTGCCAAAATCTCCTAGATCAAAAATTTGTAAGGCGGTCAGGATATCTTCCACCCTGCCAGAATCGGCGGTGATCTTGCCCTGAAATTGGGGATCGGCACTGGGGCTAAAGCTGCCTGATAGCAAATAGCGACTATTGCCCTGGCGCAGTTCACCCTCATTTAAAACACCGATGCCATCTACATAGCGAAAACGGCCGGTAAAGGAGTCAGCCTTAATGTAGCCCACAGCAGGATTGGCGATCGCCACCTGCCCCGCTATATCGGGCTGAGCCAAGTTGGCTAAATTGAGATCAAAATTGCCGTTAACCGTGCCTGTAACGCGACCCAGCCCGTAGTCAGCCGCAGGCGCTATGTTGAGAATTGCCACTGGAAAATTTTGTAGATCAGCCGCCAGCCGATCGCCCGATCCTCGACCTTGAGCGATCGCCTCTCCCTGCTGAATAAAGAAAGAAACCGGGCGATTGCGGCCGTCCAACTGCAAAGCAATTCGGTCTTCTGCCCCTACCACATTCAGGTTGATCGAGCGATTGGCAACATACTGAAACTCGCCATTCAGTGCAGGTTCAAAAGCCACTCCATTGATGGATAATCCATTCAATTCAAGCGCACCCGCGACTCTGGAAGCGGCTGGGTTGCCCGTCAGTCGGCCGCTAAAATTCGTCTGTCCCACCACCTGAATCTGTTCGGGGGCACCGATCGGCAGTTTGTTGATGTCGTAGTCTCGCAGGCTGACGTTCAAGTCCAAGTTAGTAATGCAGGTGATGCCCTCCAGGGAGGCAAAC
>JAAUOQ010000216.1 GCA_012034795.1 Leptolyngbyaceae cyanobacterium CRU_2_3 | reverse complement strand
GCCTGCTCTGACTCGCAGTGCCGTCATCGTAGTGGTTTGGGTAGCGATTACGGGTGGGCTGCACCTGGATGGTGCAATGGATACTGCGGACGGCTTAGCCGTTACCGACCCCAAACGTCGCTTGGAAGTAATGGCAGACAGCGCAACGGGAGCATTTGGGGCAATGGCAGCAGTTGCCCTTCTACTCCTCAAAACCTCTGCTCTTACTGATTTGCACTCATTTCGATGGTTGGCATTGGTGCTGGCAGCAGGGTGGGGGCGTTGGGGTCAGCAGGTCGCGATCGCTCGCTATCCTTACCTTAAACCTACAGGGAAAGGTGCATTTCACAAAATTGCCATACGATCTTTGGGGGATACTTTGCCTGCCTTGGGATTGCTCCTGGGACTGAGCACTATTCCTGTCATTTTGAGTCCAGATCGAATTTGGTGTAGTTTGGGGCTAGCACTAGGGGGTGGGCGATCGCCCTGCTGACTGCTGCTTGGTTTAACCACAAACTAGGGGGACATACGGGAGACACTTATGGGGCCGTTGTGGAGTGGACAGAAGCTTTACTCTTGGTTTCCCTAACATGGATTTAAGGCTGAGACTGTCCGCATAGAAGTCTTGATGCTAAGAAGTAAAAATTTCAATATCGTCATCATTCACGCTGTTTCAAATATTCTGTGGGAAGCATATTTGAAACAGCGTACGAATGGAACGTAGAGCAAGAAGCAAGTGCATATCAGCAATTCCAAATTTAGAACGGGTTTACGCCGTTTTAGCGATTGCCAAATTAACTAAGAATTGTAAACTCCTCTTTGTGTCAGGCTTTCAGAGCCATCAAATTTTGAATTTGGATTGCTGGGTGTATATCGTCATAATTAAAGTCACATACTTATCCTTGCAGTTGCCCCAAAATTCCTGAAGCCGTCCCAAAAGAAGACCCCAAACTGCTGATGCGGTGCGACCTCGCCCAAGCCCGAATGGAAAGCTAATTCAAGGCAAATTAGCGCGTAACAAGCTGCAAATCGCAAAATTAGGTAAACCTCATGCAAGGCTCAAGGCTAATTCACCAACTCCAAATCACTAACTTCTTGTCCTATGGCAGTTCGGGCGAAACCATCGATCTACAGCCACTTAACGTCATCATTGGCACCAACGCATCCGGTAAATCCAACCTGATCGAAACACTAGGCTTGCTCCGCGCCCTGCCTCAAGATCTCTCTATTCCCATTCGCGAAGGGGGTGGCATTCGAGAATGGCTCTGGAAAGGCAACCAGTCCCTAAACCCACCGATCGCCCAACTCGAAACTTTGGTGTCTTACCCAGACGGCATCATGCCCTTGCGCTATCGCATTCAGATTACCGCCACAGCACAGCGACTCGAAATTGTCGATGAGGCGATCGAAAACGAACACCCCATTAACCAAGAACCCGACGTCTATTTCTTCTACCGCTACCAAACTGGCAACCCTGTCCTCAACGTGCGAACCGCTCCCGAAGCCAGAGCCGGAGAAATTAGCCATAGAAGCCGTCGATCCCTCCGCCGTGAAGATCTTAAGCTCGATCAATCTGTTCTCTCACAGCGCAAAGATCCTGACCAATACCCAGAGCTAACCTATCTCGGCAATCGATTTGCCGAAATTCGCCTCTACCGAGAATGGAACCTAGGGCGTTACACTCCGCCTAGATTGCCCCAAAAGCCCGACCTTCCCGAAGACTTCCTCTCAGAAGATGCCAGCAACCTGGGACTGGTACTCAACAATTTGCAGAGCCGCATCGGAACTCGAAAAATCGTGACCTATCTCAAAAAATTCTATGACCCGATCGAAGAAATCATCCCTCGGATTTCGGGTGGCTCTGTGCAACTCTTCATCCGCGAAGAAGGCTTATCAGAACCTATTCCCGCTACCCGCCTATCAGATGGTACACTTCGATACCTTTGCCTCCTCACTATCCTTTGCCATCCCACCCCACCGCCTCTGATTTGCCTGGAAGAACCCGAACTCGGACTTCATCCCGATGTCATTCCCACGATCGCCGAACTCTTGATCGAAGCATCTCAACGCACCCAACTTATCGTCACAACCCACTCTGATGCCTTAATCTCAGCCCTCAGCGAAGTCCCAGAAACGGTTCTCGTCTGTGAACGCACTGAAACAGGTAGTCACCTAGACCGACTAGAGCGGGAACCTTTAAGAGAGTGGTTGAATAACTACACGCTAGGTGATCTTTGGCGCATGGGTGAGCTTGGAGGCGGGAAACGGTGAAGGAGATCCGAATTTATGTCGAAGGAGGCGGAGATGGTAAAGAATCTAAGGCCACCTTCCGTCAAGGTATGAGCGAGTTTCTAAGCGAAATTATTAAGCTTGCCCGTAGCCAAACAATCGGCTGGACATTGGTTGCCTGCGGTTCGCGAAATGACGCTTTCAGGAATTTTCAAACCGCCCTCAGAACTCACCCAGACGCATTCAACCTGTTGCTGGTCGATGCTGAAGATCGCATTACCGGCAACAGCATTTGGCAACACCTACAAAATCGCGACAGTTGGAACATGACCCATATTAATGAAACCCAATGTCATTTGATGGTAGAAGTCATGGAAAATTGGCTGCTGGCAGACGTGGATGCACTGGCGCAGTTCTATGGGCAAAACTTTAATCGCAGTGCCATTCCAACTATCCAGAATGTAGAAAGTATTTCAAAAAGCAACGTGGAAACAGCCTTAACCAACGCAACATGCAGAACTCAAAAGGGCGAATATCGCAAAATTCAGCACGGAGCAAAACTTTTAGGGCTAGTGAGTGTGCCAATCGTTAGAAGCAGGGCACCCTACTGTGATCGACTCTTCATAACCCTAACCAACTTCATCGACCCGCCACCGCCTGAATAATGAGTTGGCAAATCACCTACCACTAAAAATCTCTATCCCTCAGTCTCTTGCTCTCCCTGCTATGCTGAAAGGGGCAAAGGTTTACGGAACTTAATAAATCTCCTCTCTTATGAAATGCATCATTAATCGGCGAGCAGAATTCTCGGCAAGCCATCGCTACTGGTTGCCTGAACTAAGTGAGGCAGAGAATACCGAGAAATTTGGACTGTGTGCCTGCGCTCCTGGACATGGACATAACTATGTCCTTTATGTGTCAATGGTGGGAGATTTAGATCAGTACGGCATGGTTTTAAATCTATCGGATGTCAAGCAGGTGATTGCGCGGGAAGTCACCCGCCAGCTTGACTTTTCTTACCTGAATCATGCGTGGGAAGAGTTTCAGCAAACCTTACCTACTACTGAGAATATTACGAGAGTGATTTGGCAACGTCTGGCTGATCATTTGCCGCTTGTTCGCATTCAATTATTTGAACATCCTGAACTTTGGGCTGAATATGAGGGAAATGGTATGGAAGCGTATCTAACAGTTAGTACACACTTTAGTGCGGCTCATCGTCTGGCACTACCGCATTTAACCCTAGAACAAAATTCTGAAATTTACGGGAAGTGTGCGCGGGTCAATGGTCATGGGCATAACTACCATCTGGAAGTCACCATTAAAGGAAAAATAGATCCTCGCACTGGCATGATTGCCGATTTAGGGGCATTTCAGAAGGCAATTGAGGACTCTGTGATTGAGCCGTTCGACCACACCTTTTTGAACAAAGATATTTCTTACTTTGAGCAAGTGGTGCCTACAGCCGAAAATATTGCTATTCATATCCGAGACTTATTACAACCGCCGATCCAGGAAATTGGGGCAAAGTTGCACAAGGTCAAATTGATTGAAAGCCCTAATAATTCTTGTGAAGTCTATGCAACTGAAGAAGAGGTGCTGCCCTGGTCTCAGCCAGTTCAAGAGGCTGTAACGGCGTAATAGTGTTGGAATGAGATCGCTCTGCCAGATGAGGCTAGTGGGGCTGTCCATCCCTCACCCGTTTTCCAGAGCTAGCGCACTTGGGCCACTAGGGTTCGGTGTCGAGGGCTATTACAAATCGGAATCGGTTGGGTGAAGCCTGCATTGTAGATGGCTTGTTCTAGGTTCAATGCAAAGTATTCATCCAAGTAAGGTTCTGTACTCTTGAGCAACGTTAAAATGTAGGGCGGCATTTTGGCATAGATCTCAGACTGGGGATTCATGTCCATAATGGCTAGATGACCCCCTGGACGAAGCAGGCGACGGGCTTCCTGCAAAACGGCGATCGCCGCTGACTGGGGCAATTCATGAAACAGCAGATGGGCTGACACCAGATCTGAAGAAGCATCAGGTAGTCCAGTGGCTTCGGCGGCAGCCTGCTTCCAGGTGATGAAGCGACCTGGGGGCTGTGCTGTGGCTGTTTGATGGCAACGATACTGAGCGATCGCCAGAAAATAAGGTGACAGATCGAGACCTGTGAGGTCTGCCTGTGGATAGATCGCTTGCAAGGCAAAGGTACTCATGCCCACACTACAGCCGATGTCCAAAATAGCTTGAGGTGGTGTTGCAATGGCTTGTTGAAGCACCGCATGATAGCTTTGCCGCAGCAGGGCATCTCCCTGTGCTCCTGCATCTTGCAATTTTGGCATGAACGGCGTGGGCTGCCACTTCTACCTCCATTGCCGCATCCCAACTGAGGTTGCCTTGCTCATAAGCGTGAAAGGAGCGCACATAATAGGAGGGATAAATCAACTGCGGGTTTTGAATTTGTTCTAGGGCAGGTTCCCACTCAGGTGAAAAGGAGGTTGTGCTGTTACGCGATCGCAATTTTTCCACTTCCTGTCGCCAATAAACGCCGATTGATTCGGCGCGTTTGATCATCAACGTCCGAGCCTGATGCTTAGCCAGGTTAGCTAAAGGCTTAATGGCTAAAATGCGATTGACAAGACGAGATGCAAAGTTAGGAGCCTGTGAAGCAGCAGTCATAGTATAGAGTTGAGATTGATAAAATGAGGGATGGGCTTTTGGGTTGCGCTATCGCCCCATCTAGTTTGTAAAAGTAGTGATATTGTTGGATTAAAGCTCCAACCAATCTTACCGTACCTTAAAACTGCTTCAGCCTGGTACGGAAAAATGTCAGAATTTGCGTCTAGTTCCTGTTTACTGTTTACTGTTTAATCTCTTAAAGCACTCTCTTAAAGCACTCTCTTAAAGCATTGATATCGGCCCAACGATGCTTCATCCTAATCCCTTCACGCTTAGCCAGACGTTGTCTTGTTTTGTATTCGTTCATTTACAAACAGTATTTCGGCAAATAGCTCAGGAAATTGGGGCGCTTGTCTACTCAGAAGCTAATCTGCTGGAGGAGGGGTTTGCATCAGAAGCGATTGCTGCCAATCTGGGCGCATCGAAATTTATGTTGGTGGCGTCGGCATCTTTCAGTGCGCTACTGCTGAGTGAAACCTTAAATAAGGTTGTACCTCCAACGGTGAATCACGATCCACCGAATTTTCAGGTTCATTTGACGTTTGAGCCAGAAGCGATCGCTCTCTTTTTGGCGCAGATATCGTTACTAGTACAGCCCAAGACAATTTTATGGCAGGGCTTACAGCAGTCACTCACTATTATCCAGCCGAATAATTCTCGGATTCAAAGTGAATTCACACTGAAATTGCTGGGCATCTTTGCGGTGGAGTCTAGTGCGAAATCTAGTTGTGTTCACGCTGATGGTCAGCTGGGTGGATATCACAAACTTGAAGCTTTAACGCCTCAAGAACTATCGCCTGAGTCTACAAGAATGGCGCTGTTGCAGCAATTGGAGCAAATGAGAATTAGTCAGGCTCAACTCTACACTGAATTGCAGCAGCAAAAGCAAACTTTAGAACAGCAAGTGGCTGAGCGCACTCAAGCGCTGCAAGATATGGTGCTGGCGGCGCAATCGGCCAATCGGGCTAAGAGTGGGTTTCTCGCTTCGATCAGCCATGAGTTCCGCACACCATTGACTTGCATTATTGGCATGTCAGCGACCTTGCAGCGATGGTCTACAGAAGTGCTGAGTGATCGACAGCAAAATTTTCTACAGGTGATTCATGACAGCGGCGAACATCTGTTATCTATGATCAATGACATTTTGGATCTGTCGCAGGCAGAAGCAGGTAAGGCAGTACTCAATCCAAAGACATTTTTATTGTCTCGGTTGGCCCAAGAGACCTTGAGCGCCATGTCTCAGCAGGCAGACGCGGCGAAAGTGGATCTGAGTTTAGATTTACAAATTGATCCGCAGGGCGATCGCTTCATTGCAGATTCGCGTCGGGTTCGGCAAATTTTGGTTAACTTGTTGGGAAACGCCATCAAGTTTACGCCTCAAGGTGGCAAAATTATCCTGCGCGTTTCATCCCAAAAAAATCTCGCGATTTTCCAGGTCGAAGACACGGGGATTGGCATTCCAGCATTACACATTCCATCTTTGTTTCAAAAATTCCAGCAGCTTGACATTGGCTACCATCGCCAATATGGAGGGACTGGCTTAGGACTGGCTCTAACTAAACAGCTTGTGGATTTGCATGATGGCGTGATTGAGGTGGTATCGACTGAAGGCGTAGGGACGACGTTTACAGTCAGCATTCCGATGCAGCGACTAATGCAGCCAAAATCGCTATCAACAACTGATGATCTGGTGTTGCCTCCGGCACAAGGAAGAGTGTTGCTGATTGAGCATCATGAGGAGACAGCTAACCTGATTTGTGATGTCCTGACCGCAGCAGGCTACCAATTGGTTTGGATTTTGGAAGGCTCAACCGCCGTCCACCAAATTGAAGCCTTTCAACCTTTGGCTGTGATTGCTAATACCCAGATGCCTGATATTGATGGCGATCGCCTGATTCGGCTGCTGCGGCAGAACCCCACAACACAGCACCTGAAAATCATTGTCTTAATTCCTGAAACAGCGATTGATAGTTTCCGTGAACGGGAGTTTTGTGCAGATGAGTATTTGCCTCAACCTGTACGCCCCGACCATCTGCTGCAAAAGTTGATGCACCTGACCATTACTCGCGAGTGATATCGGGTCTTGGCTGAGTCAGGTTATGGGTAAAGTTGCGGGAAACTGAGCAGGAGTCGGAACTTTTGATCATTCCGGCTCCTCCTATGCCTCTGGGATGATAGCCGATCAAACAATCGGATAAACTCAGAATCTTATGAGTTTGCGGTTTGTAGAAGCTGCTTTAGCTTCTCTAGCTCTTGTGCCCAGCGAGGATCAGGCTGTACTGATTCAGGTTCTGCGGGAACAGTAGTTTTACGAGACTTGCT
>JAAUOQ010000215.1 GCA_012034795.1 Leptolyngbyaceae cyanobacterium CRU_2_3 | reverse complement strand
GTAAAGGCTTCAGCCGCTTTAGAACGATAACGGTTGGGATTGATAATCACCGACAGTGTGCGATTGACAATAACGCCCTCAATTCGTACCCGATGCAAAACACCCATTTGCAACTCCTTTTCGATCGCCGAAATGGACACAAATGCTGCCCCTAAGCCTGCCTGCACAGCATTCTTAATCCCTTCAATTGTGTTTAGCTCCATCTCAACTTTCAGCCGCCGCGTTTCAATACCGCAGCGCGTTAACACTTGATCAATCACCTTGCGAATAGTGGACTGAGAATCGAGCGCAATAAATTGCAGACGATATAAATCATCTTTTTCAATTTGTACCATTCGGCTAAATGAGTGGAAAACAGGCAATATCAATGCGAGTTCGTCTTCGGCATAGGGAATAATTTCTAAAGAATCTTGTAGCTCTGGGGGAACTTCGCCCCCTATAATTGCCAAGTCAATTTGCCCATTGGCAACACTCCAAGCAGTGCGGCGAGTCGAGTGGACGTGGAGTTGCACTGCTACATCTGGGTACTTTTGCCGGAACAAGCCTAGCATTCGGGGCAGTAGATAAGTCCCAGTTGTTTGGCTGGCACCCACAATCAGCGTTCCACCCTGCAAATTTTGCAAATCTTCGATCGCTCGACAAGTTTCCTGGCAAAGGCTCAAGATCGATCGCCATAACTTAATAAAAGATGACCTGCTTCTGTAAGCTGTGCTCGCCGTCCGCCTCGATCAAACAAAGGCACATCAAGCTGACGCTCCAGGTTCTGAACTTGGAGACTAACAGCAGGTTGAGATACATAAAGGCTATCGGCGGCGCGCTTAAAGCTACCCTCGGCGGCGATCGCTTTAAGAATGCGTAACTGATCCAAAGTAAAAGGGAGATCAGACATGGCTGCTAAGTCCAAAGGGAGAAAAAGCCTACACCATTAACAGTGCTTCTAGAGTTTAGATCCAGAAGGACAAGATGGATGCAGGGCAAGGCAAACCGATTCAATCAAACTCACTTGGGCATTTGGTATGACCCAGTAAAAGCACAAGTCCAACTATGAAGAATCATAATGAATAGGGTTTCAAGGTCGATGGAAACTTTACAACTAGCAATTACGGTGAGAAGTAATGATTGGGTACGTAGAGCATCATTATGAAGCGGGAGATTGTTCGGGACTTTCTGAATTTACCAGGAATTACGGGCGTTGCCCTAATGCATCGACAGTTCCATCCCTACTTTTGTGGGATCGATCAAACACTCAACTGAAACCTTTGGAAACAATAGTCGGCAACGTTTAGAAAACGTTTAACATGGTAGAGATCAGCGCGTTTTGACTCACTGATGAGTGACTGCGGTTGAGTGACCGCGATGAATGACTGTGATGAGTGATCGCTTCGCCAAATTGTAGGCTCTTTCTCCCCAATCCCTATTCCCTTTTCTCGCTGTGTCCCAACGTTCAAACTATCGGCTCCTGGGTTTGGTTGGACAGGGGCAGTTTGGTCAAGTATTTTGTGCTGTCTCTCGGCAAACAGGACGCTTAGCAGCATTGAAACGCCTGGATCATCAAAGATTCCCGACGCACAAGTTTTTGCGAGAACTGCGATTTCTATTGAGCTTGCGCCACCCTAACATTGTCGCCTGCCAAGCCTTAGAGCACACAGACATCAGTCGGCATTTGGTGATGGATTATTGTGAGGGCGGTACTTTACGAAGCTTGATGACAGAAGAAAATCGGCTGACTTTACCACAAAGTGTAAAGTTGGTAGCAGATATTCTGGCTGGACTGGGTCATGCTCATAGCCGCAATATTATCCACTGTGATATCAAGCCAGAAAACATTTTGTTGACGGTGCAACCGTGGGGATGGACGGCAAAGATCTCTGATTTTGGCACTGCCCGCCTCAATCGCAAGACAATAGACCGGGAAACAGGCAATACTGGGTCACCGGCTTATATGGCTCCAGAGCGATTTTACGGAGAGTTTTCCCCAACTTCTGATCTCTATGCGGTCGGTGTGCTGCTGTTTGAGCTATTGGCAGGACATCGCCCTTTTTCTGGCACTCCAACTGAGATCAGGTCTGCCCATCTCCATTGTCCAGTAGAAATTCCTGATTCTATTCCAGAGTGCTGGCGACCTTTAATTTTGACTGCGCTCCAGAAGCTATCTGCTCGCCGCTTTCAATCGGCTCAAGAGATGTTAGAGGCACTGCGATCGATTGCTACCCTTGAACAACCTAAAAGGCAAACTACTTTACCGCTACTCATTCCCACAGAGGCACCGCCTGAATGCGTTTTTCAAGTCCTGCACCAGCAAACTTTAGATCAGCCGATCGTAGCCTTAGCCCTATCTAACAAAGGTTTGTACCAAGCCAATGCTCAGGGAGTCAGTTATCAGGGCTACACTGAGCCGCTGCTTCAAAGTGGTTTAGTGGCAGCAGTACCTCGCTCTATTGCCTTAGAGGCACCCGCAAAATCATTAGTATGGCGATCGCAGGGTTGCTTTGTCCTGACCCGGCGATCGGTTCACTTGATTCCTGCTGTTTCCTCGCAGGAGGATTTGGGTGGCTCACCGATTCTGTTCTGGAATCAGGATAGGGTGATAGCGATTTCCCCAGAAGGAGATTGGTTGGCAACGCTGTACATGAATGGGCCAACCTATTGGTTAACATTTTTACCGCTTTCCCACCGGGCACTGGGGTTGGCAGTTTATCCAGTGCAAGTATCGTCTGAAGTGCAGGTTGAGGTACAGGCTGCATTTCCCCAACTCTTTGCTTTAGATGCTCGACATGTCGCGATCGTGATGACGTTGCCTTCAGACGCAGCATCGGAGAGCCAGTCTGAGGGGAGAACTCTCATTAAAGTGTTTACTCGTCGGGGTAGCTATGTGGGTTCACTTTTTCTGCCACTGCGGCTGGGTCAGGCAATCTTGACCTCGATCCCCTACCAGATTTTGGCAATCGATCGCGATAACCCCCACCTGATTGTTCGGATTGATCTTAAACCCTATCGCCTGACTCGATTGTCCACAGGTATAGTTTCCACCCTTTTATCATCAACGGATTGGGGCTATATTCTGGCAAATTCGCAAGGACAAATTATGCTGCTTGATTTAGCAGGAAGGCAAGTGGGAAAACTGATGGCTCCTGCTGGCATAACGGCGATCGCACCCTTGACCAACGTGGCTTACTCGTGGCAACGTGGGCAGTCCAGCAGGGCAAACTGTATACGGTGGATTTGAACGAGATTGGCGCAGATTTGTTGTTCTAATCTAGACCGCTAATTGATCTGTTGAACATTACAGATCTGTTACAGATCTCCACAAATCTCTACAACAGATGTCTACAAAATTAGCAATGGCTAATTCAGATCAACTCCCAGAAAGCGGTCGAGAAAGCGAGTGCGCCAAACAAATCGCTGAATCAGACACCACTCTAATGCCACTAAACCGATGAATAGGTAGTTTGTGACTCCTAAAGGATATAGCTCAAAAAAACGGCTCAACGGCGAAATAGTGACAATTAGCAGGTAAACACCAAGCAGTACTAGGGCTACGATGGTGTAGCGCCAATCGCCACTGAGCGGTTCACCCCCTACCCATGCCTGAGCGGGAGGCTTGAGGAAAGGAATGAGTAGCAGTTCACCCATGACTAAAATCGTTACTAGAGCGCTCCGAGGAATGGCATGATTAATTTGTGAGGAATCCAGTCCTGGCGGCAGTTCCAGGACTGCCACTACTAAGTAAAAACAAATAGACTAGTAGGGAAACCAGAGTCAGAGTGAGGGTAGAGGGAATCACAAAGTGCAACATCGATCGCAGCATCGTGCGACGGGGCAAAATGCCAGGTTTTGCCCAGATTGGAATACACATGGTGGGAAACCCAACGCCGATCAGGGCCACAATCGCACTTTGTTTGTTTTGCAACGGAAAACTGTCTGTTACAATGGCGGTCGCAAAAATCAGCAACGTCACACAGATAGTCCGCACCAGAAACAGCTTTAGAACATCTTGAATGCCGTTGCGGATGCGTTGTCCTTCCAGGAAGGCACGAGGCAAAGAGCCAAAAGAATCCTTCAGTAAGACAATATCGGCAACGCCGCGAGTGGCTTTGCTGCCGCTTTCCATCGCGATCGCTAAATTGGCCTGCTTCAGAGACAAAACATCATTCACACCATCGCCAATCATGGCGACATAGCGGCCAGACTTGCGGAGCGTCGAAATTAGTCTGGCTTTCTGTTCTGGCGTGATCCGACCAAACACCGCGTGATTGGCAGCCGCTTGGGCAAACTGTGCATCGTCCATCTGGGCTAGCTGCATTCCAGACACGAGGCGCACCTCGGCTAAGCCAGCTTGCTTTGCCAATGCTGCCACAGTTTGCGGATTATCGCCAGAAATAATTTTCACCTCAATGCCCGCCTGGGCAAAGCCTTGTAGCGTTTCGTAGGCTTCTGGGCGTAGCTCATCGCTAAAGCAAAGGATGCCTAGTGCTGTTAGATCAGGGGGCAGATGGGCTGAGTCAGCATCTGTAATGGCAGTTGGATCAGCACTATGGGCAAACAGGACAACCCGTAACCCTTGCTCTGCACCGTTCTGAATATAATTCATATTGTCGGTATCTAGCTGCGTCGCCAACATTTCTGGCGCACCTAGCACATAGACGCCGCGCCGTTCGGCTTCATCAAAAGCGATCGCGCTCCATTTGCGGGCTGATGAAAAGGGCACTTCAGCTTTAGGAAGCAGAGAGTTTCCAGGGCAAGCGTGGGCGATCGCTTCACTGGTGCGGTTACCCGCAGTAGCGCTGGCTGCAAAGTCTCCCAGGAGCGATCGTAGGTCTGCCTCAGATACCCCGATGGGATGCACCTCCTGCAACAAGATCTGATTAGTGGTCAGTGTGCCGGTTTTGTCTAAGCAAAGTGTATCCACATTGCTGAGAGACTCGACCGCGTTGGCTTGCTGAATGAGAACGTCTTGCCCTAACATTCTGACTGCTCCCAAACCATAGGAGAGGGTAATGGCAATCAGCAATCCGGCAGGCACCAGCCCAGCAATCACAGCAGCCCGTTGAGCAATTTCGTTTGCCGAGTAAGAACTGCTGAGGAAGCTAATGCCAACGAGCGTCCACAAAAAACAAGCGATCAGCATGAATACCCGGATCACCAGGTTAATCTCGATTTGTAGGGGGGTCAGCGATCGCCTAAATGCCCTTGCTCCAGCGACTAGCTTATAGGCAACGGTCTCGCTACCCACTTTTTCTGCGGTGTAGTAAGCTGTGCCACTGACACAAAAGGTTCCTGAATATACGGTAGTTCCAGCTTGTTTAGGAATGAGGTCAGACTCACCTGTGAGCAAAGATTCATCGACTTCCATGCGACCATCCCCTACCACCTGGCCATCCACTAAAATTTGGTCGCCCGGCTGCGCCAGCAAGATATCGCCTAAGACAATTGCTGCTGGATCAACATTGTGAAGGATTCCGTCGCGCAGAACAGTGGCTTTAGGACGGCTGAGTAGGGCAATCCGATCGAGCTTGCGTTTGGCCCAAATTTCCTGATAAATGTTGACCAATATGCCACCAAAAATCACGATCACCACCAGAATGGCATCTCCGGCTCGCCCTAGCTTGAACATGACCAGGCTAATGGCAAAGAAAATCCCATTGATAAAAGTAAACAGATTTTCGTTGAAAATTTGGCGATAGGAACGACCCGTTTGTAGCGTGACATTGTTGCCGTTGCCTGCCGCTCGTTGCCGCTCAACCTCATGCTCTGATAGTCCTTGGAGTTCAGGAGCAAGGTTTATCTCTGGTGAGTGACTCATGTTTAATGCGTCAGCCTAAAAATTCAATCTAAAGAGGTTTTTTAGCTACATAGGTAACTAATGTTCTCCAAGCATAACGCCTGCACCCGGTAAGGATCGAGAGGGTTGATCAAGTCTGTTGGCTGAACAAGCTAAGAGATAATAGAAGCTGAATAGTTTGCCTATTTTGCCGTTAGCATACGAGACTTATGCCGCTCAAAGTGGTTGAAATCCTCTCTGCCGAAGAGTTACGTCGCACTGTCAACCGTCTGTCCTCCCAAATTATCGAACGATCGGGCGATATATCGACCCTTGTTCTCCTGGGTATTTTTACACGAGGTGTGCCTTTGGCGAATATGCTGGCCCGCCAGATCGAAGCCTTAGAGCAAGTCAAAGTTGCAGTAGGTTCGCTGGATATCACTTTCTACCGCGATGATCTCGATCAAATTAACCTGCGAACCCCAGAAAAAACAGAAATCCCTTTTGATCTGTCTGGCAAAACCGTCATTTTGGTGGACGATGTCATTTTTAAGGGACGGACAATCCGGGCGGCCCTCAATGCAGTCAATGAGTACGGCAGACCCGAAGTGATTCGGCTGGCAGTATTGATTGATCGTGGACATCGAGAAGTGCCGATCCATCCAGACTTTACAGGCAAAAAGTTGCCTACTTCTAAAGAAGAAAAAATTAAAGTGTATCTCCAGGAACTGGATGAGCGAGATGCGGTAGAACTGATCCGAGTCAGTGAAGCTGATCCGAGCCAGTGAAGCTGATCCGAGCCAGTGAAATCAACTCTAGTGAAAGAGATCTGTAATTTTGCTGTTTTATTTTCTGCGTTCCTGAAGCTTGCGATAGACTGCTCGGATATCTACGTTATGGTGTGCCAACGCCACTAGTGTGTGATAGAGCAAATCGGCAACTTCGCCTGCAATTGCCCCTGCGTCATCATCCTTACAAGCCATGACCACCTCTGCCGACTCTTCCCCAATTTTTTTGAGAATCTGGTTGTCTCCTCCCGCCAAGAGCTTGCAAGTGTAAGACTCTGGATTGGGATAGTCACGGCGATCGCAAATCACTTCAAACACTTGAGACAAGGTGTCGGCAAGCGGTGCTTTGACTGTGCCTGCAATTTGATGAAAACAGCTTCGTTCTCCCGTATGGCAAGCAATATCACCCTGCTGTTCTACTGTGACTAGCAGTGCATCACTGTCGCAGTCGTAGCGCAAAGATTTTACTTGCTGCAAATGCCCTGAAGTCTCGCCTTTGTGCCAAAGTGCCGATCGCGACCGACTCCAGAACCAGGTCTGCCCGGTTTCTATTGTCTTTTCCAGCGACTCCCGATTCATCCACGCCATCATCAACACAGTGCCATCTAAGTAGTCCTGAATAATGGCAGGGACAAGCCCTTGCTCGTTGTAGCGAATTTGCTCCACAGGAACGGCGGTAGGACGAGAGACGGAAGCAGACATGAGACAACCCTTTTCACGAGTAGATTGATTTCTTTCTTCTACCCTACACCTCTTCTTACTCACACCTCATCCTACTGAAATCTAAAATCGATCCGCTTATCCCATTCCCC
>JAAUOQ010000214.1 GCA_012034795.1 Leptolyngbyaceae cyanobacterium CRU_2_3 | reverse complement strand
GGCTGCTGTTGCAGATGCGCTTTTTTCAGTCTGTAGTCCTTCCAAAGCCTGCTGTAGGGTATTTTGGGCAGCTTGTAATAGTTTCCCCTGCTGTTTTACTTCATGCCGTAAAGCAATCCACTCTGCCACCATTTGATAGGGATCAAATGACATAGCTGATTCGGGTTCTTCCCCCAAATACTCCGGTGACACCGGTTCGGATTGGAGAAAGGTGAGAAGTTTTTCAAATAAAGCCTGCTGATCAACGTGTTGCATGTTGCGATCCAAAACTCAAAACGTTTCCCGGATCATTTCCTCCATACTTACTTCTAACTGAGTAATGGCCCGTTGCCGTAATTGCTGCAAAACTGTTGGGTCAAGGGTTGCTTCCAGCGGTCGGATGAGAAAGAAAAAATCATCTGCTGCTGACTTGTCGCCTTTGCGAACAGCTTCGTAGGCAGTGCGGATCGCCTTAAACTCTTCAGGGTAACGATGCGCTGGGAATTCTTTGAGTTTGGTATGGTAGGCAGTTTTAATTTCGGCAGGAGTGGCCGTAGGAGAAATGCCAAGGCGATCGTAAGGAGAAGTCATGGTTAAGTGTTGGGTTTGCCTGTTCTGAAATCATCTGCGTTTGCGTCCTCGCGGTCTTTTAGGAGGAGGTGAAAATCCGCCAAAGGGAAACCCGAAGCCAAAATCTCCGTCCTCATCATCTTCATAGTCCTCATCAAAGTCAGTTGGCAGATTGTTCATCATCATTTTTTCAGGTCTGGGAGCATCCGTTGCAGTTCGGATGCTGGAACTTTGCCACCAAACATTTTACGGATTATGTCTTCCAGGAAACCATCCATATCCTCCATCCCGAAGTTCTCAAAAGCTGCGGGACTAGGGAAAACTGTTGAACGTCCTGGGTTTTGAGAAATGCCTCTTCTTCACGGAAGGCTTGCAACGCTTTGGCATCTTGCAGACGACGAGCGATCTCAAAACCCTGCTGCCTGAATGTTTCGTAGTTAGAAGAATTTTGCGGATAAGTCGTGGCTTTTGCCAATATCAGCAGTGGATTTTGGGGTTCTCGATTCAGAGACTCTTCAATGAAAGAGCGAAGAATTTGCGCTTGGGAAGACGTTTGGGTATAGCGTCGCACCTGAAGCTGAATCTGAGCCAGAGCATTACCAGGTTGCGGTTGGCTCCCCAGATAAGCCTGGAAAGGAATTTTCAATTTTTTTGGATCACGCTCTTTGAGAGACAGGATCACGAGATGAGCGGCTTTGGCTTCAGGTTGTTGATCCCCCAACTCATACAGTTGGACCCTATATTGAGTAATCAGGGCAGCAATGCCTTTTTCGCGTTTGGCAAAGAGGAGTAGGCAAAGGGCGATCGCCTGCAACGTTGGCACCTGTTCTTGAGGAGACAACCCTTTTAGTAACTCATCCCAGTGGGAAACCGCTTGAGTTTGTTGGAGTGAAACATTGCCGCCAGAATTGGGGTCTCCCTCGGTAGCATTGACAAAAATCTGGCAGGCTCGCATCGCTGGATCGAGTTTGCTGCCACCCTCTACTAAGTCGCTAAAGAGGTCATATTGGCGAGTAGACAGGGCATCGATCCAGGGCAAAACCTCCACATCGGCGATGATATTTAGATCACCAAACTTTTTACCAAAGCGACGACGGGCATCTAGCATCGCTTCTGAATTGCCCAACTTCTTCCAAGTCTCGATCAAGACAATATACACCTCTGCCGAGCGACACCCCTCTTCAAGCGCTTGGGATAGCAAGCGGGTGGCTTCGTCATGGCGGTTTTCTTGGGCTGCCACCAGCCCACGCCGACCGATCACCTCTGGCGAGCCTGGATAAATTCGCTCTGCCGTTTGTAGTTCACCCAGGGCGGCTCGTCCTCGTCCTAGTGCCATCCAGGTATCTGCCAACCGGCAGTGCGCGTAGGCCAGTGTGGTTTGGCGGCCCTGCTCTGTCCAGTTCTGGGGGTGTTGCTTAAAGTCTTGTTCCAGCCACTTAATCAGCCGAGTCAATAACCGCTGTAGCTCCTGATAATCTTCATTGTCATCTAGAACTCTAACCAGATTCACCGCTAGCTGAGGATTGAAGGGCTGTTCTCGCTGCAAGAGTTGCCAAAATTCTGAGGCACATGCCGCCTCATCCTGTTCCATAGACTGCTGTCCAGCTAGGGTTAAGACTGCCGGGCGGAGGGTTTCTAGTTCTGGAAATTTTTTGGAACGGCGATCTAACTTCAGTAGGACATGGGCAGCCTCGTGCAGATTATTTTCATCAATAAATTTGAGTACAGATAAGACATTCAAAAGCTCGATGAAGGACGAGTCTTTGCCGCTGAATTGCATTTGTTCCAACGGCGGGTGTCCAGTTTTTACATATTGGAGGAGGGCTAAGCGCTCAAGATGGGATGCTCGGCATAAGCGGGTTTGGTTGCCGATAACCCCCACATGTTGGTCGTTTTTACGCCCATCCCCAACTGGAGAGCAGCCGCATCCCAGCTTTGCAGCGTTTGCTGAGTATAAATCTGCCAGATATTGGGGCGATCGCCTGGAGTGAGTGGACGCTTGACTTTCTGAAATGCAGTCAGCGCCTCTGTGGGTTGGGCTGCCTTCAGTGCCAAAATTCCCCGTAGCCAATGCTGCTGGGCTGCTGGGAAACGCTTGGACTGCTGACTCAACAATTGTTCAACGGTTGCAGTGTCTCCTTGCAACAGCAACAGTTTGGCATAGCAAATAACTGTAATACTTTTGGCAAGCTGCCCTCTTCCAAAAGCAGTGCGAATCAGGCGATCGCTGATCTAACCGATTCATGGCTAGCAAACATTTTGCCAGCCAATAGTGGGGTTCGCCGCCTAGCCCAAGCTGTAATGCTTTGCGGAGGGAAGTATCGGCTTGTTTAAAATCATTCTGTTCAAATTCCTGTTTGCCTCGAAGCAACCAAATTTCGGCTTCTGAAGGTTTAAAGACCAAGTCAGGGCAGGAACGCTGAGCATTGTGAATTTCGCTCAGCGCCTGACGATACTTTTCTTGCTTTAACAGGGATTGTAGTTGAGCCTGCAATTTTTCCTGAGACGATGGCGGTGCATCGCTGGTTGGTTCCCGCTTAGGGAGGCGTTGCTTAATCACAGAACTTCCTCCAGACGAACAATGCCTGATTCATATTAATTTAGAATATCTTCTCCGATTCTTATGGAAAGACTTTTCTGGCTTTGTCTGAAAAAAGATTTTGATCTGAAGGAAAATTGTGAGAATTCGGCTCCTGATTTTCTACGATTTGATTTATTTCAGTTCCTGGCAGTTCCCCTGCTCGGCATGTCAGAATTTATGTAAATTTAAGAAGCCTTCTGTTGTCCTTCCCGATTTTCCCATGACTGCAACGATTTCCGCCCTCGCCAGCCAGTATGATCCTTCCACCACCGAAGCCAAGTGGCAACAAGCCTGGGAAGAGAATCAGGTGTTTAAGGCTGATCCCAAACAAGGGGGTGAACCCTACTGCGTCGTCATTCCGCCACCCAATGTCACGGGTAGCCTACACATGGGGCATGCCTTCGAGATGTCCTTAATTGACACGTTAGTGCGCTATCACCGGATGTTGGGGCGCAACACCCTATGGTTGCCAGGAACCGATCACGCCAGCATTGCCGTACAAACCATTTTAGAAAAGCAACTTAAGGCAGAAGGCACAACTCGCGACCAAATTGGGCGAGAGGCATTTCTGCAAAAGCTTGGCAATGGAAAGAAGAATCAGGCGGCACTATCGTAGGGCAGTTGCGCCGTTTGGGTGCTTCGGTGGACTGGACAAGAGAACGCTTTACCCTGGACGAAGGGCTGTCTGAGGCAGTGATAAATGCCTTCACTCAACTCTGTGCAGAGGGCTTGATCTATCGCGGCAAGTATATGGTCAACTGGTGTCCGTCCAGCCAGTCAGCAGTGTCGGATTTAGAAGTTGAAAACAAAGAAATCAACGGCAATCTCTGGCACTTCCGCTATCCGTTGACCGATGGTTCAGGGTTTGTGGAGGTTGCAACCACACGACCCGAAACCATGCTGGGAGATACCGCAGTGGCAGTCCATCCGGAAGACGATCGCTACATCCATCTGGTAGGCAAAACCCTGACTCTGCCGCTGATGAATCGCGAAATTCCCATCATTGCAGATGACTACGTGGATGCCAGCTTTGGAACGGGTTGTGTCAAAGTTACTCCGGCTCACGATCCCAACGATTTTGAGATGGGCAAACGCCATAACCTGCCCATGATCAACATTCTGAATAAGGACGGGACACTCAACGAAAACGCAGGAGATTTTCAGGGGCAAGATCGGTTTGTGGCTCGTAAAAATGTTGTGAAGCAGCTAGAGGCAGCAGGCTGCTTGGTCAAAGTCGAGGATTACAAGCACATGGTACCCTATAGCGATCGCGGCAAGGTGCCCGTTGAGCCGCTACTCTCGACTCAGTGGTTTGTCAAAATTCGCCCGCTAGCCGATCGCGCATTAGAATTCCTCGATCAGCGGCATGATCCGATGTTTGTGCCAGACCGCTGGACGAAGGTCTATCGGGATTGGTTAGTTAGCCTCAAGGATTGGTGCATTTCGCGGCAATTATGGTGGGGGCATCAAATACCAGCCTGGTACAATGTGGCGCAAAGGGAGGCAAAATTACCGATAACACGCCGTTTGTCGTGGCTGCAAACGAGGCAGAGGCGCGGCAAAAGGCGATCGCTCAATGGGGTGAATCGGTTCAACTGCTGCAAGATCCGGATGTGCTAGACACCTGGTTCTCTGCGGGGCTGTGGCCTTTTTCTACCCTGGGTTGGCCTGAGCAAACTGCCGATCTGGAAACCTACTATCCCACAACCACACTAGTCACAGGGTTCGATATCATCTTCTTCTGGGTGGCACGAATGACCATGATGGCAGGTCATTTTACTGGTCGGATGCCGTTCAAAACAGTCTACATTCATGGGCTGGTACGGGACGAAAATAACAAGAAAATGTCGAAGTCTGCCAACAACGGGATTGACCCGCTGCTGCTGATTGCCCGCTATGGCACAGATGCTTTGCGCTATACCCTCATTCGTGAAGTCGCCGGAGCCGGTCAGGATATCCGTCTGGAATACAACCGCAAAACGGATGAATCCGCCTCTGTAGAAGCGTCACGCAACTTCACCAACAAGCTGTGGAATGCATCACGGTTTGTGATGATGAACCTGGATGGACAAACTCCAGATCATCTGGGTCAGCCTCAACCCCATGCGTTGGAGTTGTCTGATCGCTGGATTCTATCCCGCTACAATCAGGTGATTGTCCAGACGCGCAACTCCATCAATAACTATGGGTTAGGTGAAGCGGCTAAGGGTCTGTATGAGTTTATTTGGGGCGATTTTTGTGACTGGTATATCGAACTTGCCAAGTCCCGCCTACAGCAGCAAGATTCTGCCACTAGAGCCATTGCTCAGCAAGTCCTTGCTCATATTCTGGAGGGAACGCTGCGCCTGCTCCATCCCTTCATGCCGCATATTACCGAGGAAATCTGGCAAACCTTGACCCAGGCAGAGGCAGGGGCATATTTGGCGCTAAAAGCCTATCCAGAAGTGGATCAAAACCTGATTGACTTGGACTTGGAACAGCGGTTTGATTTGCTGATTGAAACGATTCGCACTATCCGCAACCTGAGAGCCGAAGCAGATATTAAGCCGGGTGTGAAAATTCAGACGTTTTTGGAAACGGAGAGCGATCGCGAACGCCAGATCCTCTTATCGGGTCAATCTTATATTCAGGATTTGGCCAAGGTTGAAACACTAGCGATCGGTGCTCCGGGTATTGCTTCAGCCGTTTCAAATGCCGTTTCAGATATTGCCATTCCTGAAGCGCCCATCTCTATCCCCGCTGTTCCAGAAGCGCTGAGTCTGACCGTTGCCCGATCGCAACTTGAGCAAGTCCCCTCTGAGATCACCTCTCAATGGCGCGATAAACCCGTGATTGTGCTATTAGTGCTCCTAGTAATTGTCTATAGCTGGCTACAGGCTCTAGCCTATTTAGGAGCGATGGTCAAACTATTTTGGGATGTTTTTGTAGCGAAAAACCAGTGCCTGTGGCTCCGATTCGCTCTCCGAAGGTTCGCCAACTCGTTCCGGCGGTTCGCCAAACGTTGTTGCCAGAACCCCTGCCTCTGCCGCCAGTCTCCCCAGAAACATCGCCAGAAATATCACCAGATACACCCATAACAACGCTACCTGATATGTTTGCCGGGGTTGTTGGCACAATTCAGGTGTTGATTCCGCTAGCGGGTGTGGTAGATGTAGAGGCACTACAGGCCAAACTGCAAAAGATTTGAGTCGGGCAGAAGCTGAGATTGTCGCTTTGAGTCAACGTCTCAGCAATGCTGGCTTTGTGGACAGAGCGCCTGAAGCAGTGGTTCAAACCACCCGTGACACTTTGGCAGAAGCTGAGAAACAAGCTGAAATGTTGCGCGATCGCCTGTCTCGCCTATAGTTGCGATCGATTACTCGCTCTCTTTGTAAAGAATTCTCTTTGCAAAGATTCTTTACAAAGAGGGGAGAATGGGTGGAGCAACCCCCTGAACATTAGAAAGCATCCGGTTTGGCTCTACATTCTATTAGCGTGAAGGTATAAAGCATCTAGGTAGAATAAAGGATATACTTTACTCGCAAGGAGTTGTTCCCTTTTGCGGCGATGTTGCATCTGGCTCAGGTAAAGAAAAAAGACCTTGAGGGTAAGGTAATGTTACAGTTGCTTGCTCAACAAAAGGCTGAGTACGCCTGGGCAATACTGGCGGACGAAAGTGGTGTGCTTTGGGTGGATGCAGAAGGTTTCAATGAAGGAACCCTGGTTTTGATTGATTTATCCAGTAGTCAACATGTTCAGCGCATCGAAGATGCTACCTATTGGGTGCTAGATATTATTAAGCACTATTTGGGCACAGGCATCACTCCGGCTCTGTTGCAAGAAGAAGTACAACGGGCTGAGCAGTGGCGGCAATCGCTGACGCTCCAAAGTCAGGAGTTGGGCAGACGTACCCTAGAATTGGAAGCCCGCCGTGACCAAATTCAAGAGCTTGAAGAAAACCTAAAGCGAGAAAAGCAAAAGTTTGAGTTGATGGTGCATCAGTTCAAAGCAGACCTGAATGGTAGCCCACAGGAAGATGCCAGTACCGAAACCGAGTAAGCTCCTCTGAGCTTTGCCAAAGACTGATAGCCCAGTTCCACATCCCCATGATCTTCAGCCTAATGGGGATTAGTTTACATGTATTAGACACATTCTTAAAAAGAGCAACGGCGACTCACGTAAGTGGGTATCGAAAGTGGTAGTCTCTATGTAAATAGCTGTGTGTATGAGCTTTTATAGTATGAATTTTGATTCGCTG
>JAAUOQ010000213.1 GCA_012034795.1 Leptolyngbyaceae cyanobacterium CRU_2_3 | reverse complement strand
CTCTATCTCTCTATTGAAAAATATATATTGACATGGACAGATTTAAATTTTTTGTAAATTCAAGGACATTTTTTCGGAGAGCAGATTAGACCACTTCGATACCTATATGGGGAAAATCGCAAGTCAATTTAGCAATCCCGTATGATTTGTGAGACCGGGTGGAGGGGGGCGTTTGTTCCCTGCTTGGGGACTGCGTCCCCAGACCCTTCTGTGGTTTTCTCATGATTCATTTAGGATTGCTATATGAGAGACATTCCGGGCCAACGAAGCCAAAGGTAATTAGAAAATATACTGACTAATCTTTATAAAGGTAGAGTTTTTAATGAAGACTATGCATATATACTGGCGGTTCTTTCTATAGTCAGAATAGAGTGAGTTGCAAATCCAATCTATACGACCCTGTTGAAATTTCTATTCAACCCTTTAGGAGAACCCATCGTGAGCACTGTTTGTCCAATCAAGGGATTAGATCATTTAGAGTTTTATGTTGGGAACGCCAAGCAATCAGCTATCTTTTATACTCAGTGTTTTGGATTTACCAATACGGCATATCGAGGCTTAGAAACGGGCGATCGCAAAGTCACTTCTTACGTCATGGAGCAAGGAGAAATTCGCTTTGTTTTAAGTTCGGCATTGAGTTCAGATCACCCAATTTCTCAAAGTGTTTTGCAACATGGAGATACAATTGCCGTCATTGCTCTGGAAGTCTCCGACACAGTTTACGCTTATAAACAAGCAATAGAACGAGGGGCAATTGGCATCATTCCCCCTACCGAACAGCAAGATGAATTGGGTGTCTTACGCTATGCAGCTATTCAGGCTTACGGCGATGTTTTAATTAAATTTGTTGACCGCAGCCATTATACTAGCAACTTTGCTCCTAACTTTGTGCCTCGGACTTCGACATCCGTCCATTCGAGTGGCTTACAGCGCATTGATCATGTTGTGGGTAATGTCGAACAAGGCGCAATGAACCAATGGGTTGATTTTTTTGTTCAGACAATGGGGTTTGACGTGCGGATGCATTTTGACGATCGTGCTATCTCCACTGAATATTCTGCTCTCATGTCAAAAGTATTAGAAGACGGTAACAAGACCATCTTCAACATTAACGAACCGGCATCAGGACGGCGTAAATCTCAAATTCAAGAATACCTGGACTATCACAACGGCCCTGGAATTCAGCACCTTGGGCTAGCAACCGATGATATTGTCAAAACGGTGGTGCAACTAAAACAATCCGGCGTTGAATTTCTGCCTATTCCCCAAACTTATTACGATAACCTGGAAGATTGGGTAAACGAAATCGATATTCCCGTTGAACAACTGGCAAAACTAGGAATATTGGTCGATCGCGATCAGGAGGGTTATCTGCTACAACTCTTTACGAAACCCCTTGGCGATCGCCCCACCCTATTTTTGAATTATTGAAAGACATGGTTCACGAGGCTTTGGAGCCGGAAATTTCAAATCTCTGTTTGTGGCTCTAGAACGAGAGCAAGCAGCACGAGGCAACCTCTAATATATTAAAACAGCCTAGCCAGCAACAGCCTAGCCAGCAACAGCCTGAACAGAAACAGCCTGAACAGAAACAGGACAGCCTAAAAAGACTTGCTACGAATTTTCTAGATCGATCTCCCTACTTTCCTAAAGTCGGTAATTTATCATGACCTTACCTGAGCAACTTCGACGCATTGATCAAACTTTAATTCAATTGCTGGGAGAACGTATCTCAGTCCTAGCCGCCTCAGAACTGCCTGCTATGCAGGAGCAACTCTCTAGCTACAGAGCATTGCTAGCACAAGCAGGTGTTTCAGAATGTACCTGGGAGAGTGTAATTTCAGGCTGCATGGCAAGTCTAGCCAATAGTTCATCGTCACAGCCTAAGACTCAACCTCAGCGGATTACTGTAGTCGGTGGACGGGGGGTGATGGGGTGCTTCTTTGCCGAACGTCTATCGATAGCAGGTCATCACGTGAGTATCCTTGAATATGATGACTGGAATCAAGCCAATATTCTACTGAAAACTGCCGATTTAGTTCTCATTTGTGTTCCTCTCAAAAAGACACTTGCAGTCATTCGGAAAGTTGCCCCTTATCTCTCTTCGACTTGCATATTGGCAGATATCGCCAGTACTAAGGTTGATAGCGTTGAAGTGATGATGGCAAATCATTCAGGGCCAGTTGTGGGTCTTCATCCCATGTTTGGACCTGGAGCAACCTCCTTTTTAGGACAAAAAGTAGTGGTCTGTCCAGGGCGTAAACCTGCTACTTTTCAATGGTTGCTTGATCTCATAGAAGCTGATGGTGGCAATCTAATCACTTGCACTCCTGAAGAACACGATCGCATGATGGTAGCAGTACAGGCCATTCGATTCTTTTCAAACTTTAGTCTCGGTGCTTTTTTGGCAGAGGAAAAAATTGACATTGAGCGGAGCCTTGAGTTTGCTAGTCCGCTCTATCGCATAGAAATCAATACGATTAGTCGCTTGCTAGCACAGGATGCTGCGCTATACGTAGATATTTTGCTAGCATCAGACGATCGCTCGGCAGCCATTAGTCGATTGGTTAAAACCTGCGATCGCCTAGCAAAATTATTAGTTCAAAAAAGACCGGGCTTCCTTGATTGATGAATTTGAAGTTGCCCGTGAGTCATTTGAACAAGGCGCATCTCGCGCTTTGACAGAAAGCAACCATGTCATCAATCACTTGAGTACGTTTCTAGCAGCAACTGAGGTGCAGTCGATCAGTCTAGATTTACGATCGCCTGACAAAGCACTTGATGTTCAGCCATCGAGCGTTCCCCATCAATAAAGTTGTATCCATCTGTGCTCTGGAGAAAATCTTGCTGTAATTTAGGATTACAGTGATGTAGCAATCCCAAATGATTTGTGAGAAGGGGGTGGAGGGGCACTGCCCTTTAAACTCTGAGTCTCAGTCTGCCACAGGAGTTTGACAGGTTATTCCTATAGCTTTTTTCTACTTACTTTGATGCACAGGAATTTGAATAATAAATTCTGCGCCTTGACCTGGCGTTGAAAAACACTCTAATTTACCCTGGTGTTTTTCTGTGATGATTTGATAACTGATCGACATCCCCATGCCAGTACCCTTTCCAATCGGCTTGGTCGTGAAAAACGGATTGAAGATCTGTTCTTTGACTGATTCAGGAATACCAGAGGCATTATCTGCGATCGCAATTTGTATCCACTGTTTAGAAACAACAGAAGTCCGAATCTTGATCCAGCTAGGATTAGCTTCGATTTCCTGGTATGTTCGCTTGGAATTGAACTCTTCTATTGCATCAATTGCATTGGCCAAGACATTCATCAATACTTGATTTAGTTGTCCAGGGTAGCACTCCACTAGCGGCAATAGGCTATAGTCTTGAACAATTTGGATCGCCGGAATTTCAGGTCTACCCTTCAGACGATGTTGCAAGATCAATAGCGTGCTGTTGATCCCCTCATGAATATCTACAGATTTAAATTCAGACTCGTCTATCCGTGAAAAATTGCGGAGCGATAGGACAATTTGGCGAATGCGTTCGGTGCCAACTCTCATAGAGCGGAGAATCTTGGGTAGATCTTCCTGCATAAACTCTATATCAATTTCTGCTACCTCAACTGTAATTTCAGCAACGGGAGTGGGATAGTACTTCTGGTAAAGTTGCAAGACATTCATCAGGTTTTGAACATAATCTTGCACGTATAGAATATTGCCGTGAATAAAGTTAATTGGGTTATTCACTTCATGAGCAATTCCTGCCACCAACTGCCCCAAGCTGGACATTTTTCAGCTTGTACTAGTTGAGTTTGTGTCTGCTTTAATCTTTCAATTACTTTTTGGAGATTTTCATTCTGAGATTCTAGCTGAACTTTAGAGTCTGCAACTTGGCTAATCCGAGCTAAAAGATCAAAACTGTCATAGAAACTCAGAAAGCGTAAGGCAACAACCACAGTCAGCAAGTCTACTGCCGCTTGCCAAAGCAATATGTTATCCCACCCTAGCATGCCAAAGCCATGCAACCCATGCCCCAAGGCGCAACTAAAAAATATTGCAGAAACTGCAACTACAACAGGGCTAATTCCAGCTTTTCGATTATTCCAAATGCCGGTAGCAATCCCGATGCCAACAATTGTATAACAGCCAGCAATAATCAAATTTTCACCAGTAATTAGCCAAGGTAGGTATTGATAGTGCTGGGCAGGCGTATCAAACATAAAGGATGACCTTTGAAGATATGAAACTCACCAAAAAGTAAAAAGTACACGCTTTAGAGTACCCAGGTTCAGCAGCTATCCAACAGTCTGTCCATCTATAGATTTGAGGTCGTTGAGGCAATTTCTGAGCAAGAAAAGTCATACAGCAATCCCATTTCAGCTAGAAGAATTTGTAGCGCGGGTATCTTACCGCGACCCAACGCGAGCGTCCCGCTCGTACTCTAGAGAAATCTCATACCGATTTAAATTGAAAACACAACGGACTCTTGTACGGGCTTGGCAGTGCCAAGCCCCTCCTAAACCTTGATGTGCCTAAAATATTGTTTAAATCGGTCATGATACCGATTTAGGAATGCTACATCAGCGCTGGGGATATGTTTTACTCCTTAATTTCAAAGCTCGACAATACTATATCAATTATGATTTCTGATGAAATGTTATCTTCTGAGGCATTACCTATAAATCATCGCGCTGTGGGAGTAGTCGCTCACATAGCAATTTTCAATTGAATAGAGTACAGCTTATTTTTTGAAAGCCTCGCAGAGCGAGGCTTTCAAAAAATATTTTGGTTTTATCACAAGCGCGAAGCGCCTTATCATAAACGTGCGGCTCATTCAACTGAAAATGGCTGTAATCTGGAAAGATCAATTTCTAATGAATATAGAAACCCTCTAATAAAAATCTACTGGTGGGGTACGACTGTGAGCACATCAAAAAGCTGGACTTGTGAAGGCAAACCAAAAGACGGCAAAGACTATCCCAACGCCTTTGCACATCAACCCTACGAAAATTTTGGGCCGGATTGCGCGATTTGCGGGCTACCTAGGGAAGCGATTGAAGTATCTAAGGGTAAGCGGCCTGCGGCAGCGGGCGGCAGCGATCTAGCAATCGAGCGGGTGTGGGGTTGGCAGCAGGGGTCATCACAGTCGCTCTCCTAGCCGCCCTCGGAGGAGGAGGCTGGTTTCTCTGGAAGTTTCTTCAGTCTGGTAATGCGCCTAACCCCAGTCCACTGGGTTCTGCATCACCTAACGCTGCCCCTGCTGCTGCCGATCGCTTTAGCAGTGGCGAACGAACCCTATTTACCTACCGTGGCAATTTTGATCGCGATCGCGGAATTACCGCTTTTGCCCAAGGAGATTATGCCGAAGCGGTTACCTTTTTGAAAAATCTGCTAAGAGTGCGCCCAATGATCCAGAACCCCAGATTTATTACAACAATGCCCGTGCTCGCCAGGCGGGCAATCCACTGGTGATTGCCACAGTGGTTCCCATTAATGACAAAGCCACCTCAGCCGAAGAAATTCTGCGCGGCATTGCGGATGCCCAAACCCAGTTCAATGATGCCGGGGGAGCCAACAAACGTTTGCTAGAAGTGATCATCGTCAATGACGGCAACGATCCGGCTCAAGCGGCGGCTGTTGCCCAACAGCTTGCTAGCAATCCGAACGTACTGGCTGTGATTGGGCATAATTCCAGCGACGCCAGTGCCAAAGCCCTGCCCATTTATGAGACTGCTGGTGTGGCAATGCTGGCATCCACCAGCACCAGCACGGTTCTGTCTGGCAAAACCTTCTTCCGCACAGTCCCCTCCGATCAATCTTCTGGGGAAGCCCTGGCAGACTATGTTGCTAACCGGCTCAACATTAAGCAGGTTGCCGTATTCTACGATTCCACTAGTAACTACAGCAATAGCATTCAGCAGGTATTCACCCAGAAATTCACTCAGCAGCTAGGCGGACAAGTGCCTCAACCTCCTGTAGATCTGTCTAGTCCGACGTTGGATATTAAAGCCTCACTCTCCAGTGCGGCAGGTGCAGTGCGAGCGATGTTGCTGTTTCCCAGTACTAAGACTACCTCTGTGGCGATCGCTGTGGCCCGTGAAAATGCCCAACTTCCAGCAGGTCAACAACTCAAACTGCTGGGCGGTGATGCCCTGTATAATCCAGCCACCCTCACAGATGGGGGTGAAGCGGTCAAAGGGTTGGTGCTGGCTGTTCCCTGGTATCCCCAAACAGCTTACGCCAAAATTGCAGAACAGCGTTGGTTGGGGCAGGTGAATTGGCGGACTGCCAGTAGCTTTGATGCTACTAAAGCTCTAACGGCTGCTCTCTCAAGTGCCAGCGATCGCGCTGGTGTGGTTCAGGCATTGCGAACGGTTAACCTCTCGTCCGACCAAACTGCTGGAGAATCGCTGCAATTTACACCAGCAGGCGAACGAGTTGAAAAGCCGATTCTGGTAGAAGCCATTCCTGGCAGTGCGGCACCGCAAGGGGCGAAATTTGGATTCCAGGTGGTGCGCTAGCTGTAGTAGATGAGTAAAGCGCCCTGCTCGATTGGAGTCAGGGTGCAGAATTTGTCTTTTGTAAGAGCCGCTCAACGCTAGCGTTGGGTTCTAAAAAGGAGAACAAATGCCGAAAGTGGATTTTGCCAGAGCGATCGAGTAAAAACTGAGCAGGTAAGGGCGCACCCAGAGCCTGCCCTAGCTGATACTGCCGAAATACACGACAGGTGGGATCGCTGAGTAAGGGCATTTTCAACGCTAGATCCTGTAAGACAATTTGGCTTTGCTGCTGATCGGTGCTGGTAATCATCAGCACTTCTACACCCTGCTGCCTGAACTGTTCGTAGGCTGCGTTCAAGGCTTGGATGTGGGGAAAGCAAAGGGGGCAATAGTGTTTTTCAGTAAAGATGCGCGTGAAGGCAAGCAGCAGCCAATCGCCACGCTGTTCTCTACCGAGATAATCAGCCAATTTCATTTTGCCCCGTTCCAACGTTCAGCAACTCAAAAGGAGGAGCGATCGCCCCAATTGGCATGAGTGAGTGGCAGGAATAGGAAAAAAATTATGGGCAAATCGGACATTGAATAAGCTGGCGTTGAACAGGCTGGCGCTTTCCATACTGGGTCTAATGGATACTTATACTTCCACATGATAGCGATTGATTGAGGTGAATCCCCTATTAGAGATTCAGGATCAGTAGATCGAAAAGCCTGATACCCTGCTACCAAAACCCAAGTTTTGGTAGTTATACCAATTTAAATTGAATAGCCGACAGAAGGACTAAACTGAAAAAGTCGTTTAGTGCTCTCTACTAATGGTTGGTATGACCTCAATCCAAGTGCAGGAAAGCTTGGACAACTTGGCAGAACGG
>JAAUOQ010000212.1 GCA_012034795.1 Leptolyngbyaceae cyanobacterium CRU_2_3 | reverse complement strand
CTGAGCGCAGATACTTTTTTGAAGACCGTATCTGAACTAAATAAGAATCGTCCTAGTAAGGTGCGAACTTCTTCATTTTTCCAATCAGGCACTTCATCATGGATCGTCTCAATAACGGTTTTCTCTAAGTCCAATGCTTCTGCCTGATTCTGTTCAAAATACCCAGGAACTACATTGTGATCCCCCAGCTTGATGGTGCCTTCCGAAGGCTGCTCAAGCCCCATCAAGAGTCGCAGTAAGGTGGATTTTCCTGAGCCATTGGGCCCTAAAAAAGCAATGCGATCCCCGCGTTCGATCAACAGATCCGCACCCAAAAATAAGATCTTCTCCCCGTAAAAATGGGTTAAATCCTTCACAATCACTACTTCGCGGCCGCTGCGAGGAGCAGGCGGAAACCGAAAATGTAACGTTCTTAAGCCGCCTGTTGGTGCTTCAATTCGTTCAATTTTATCCAGCTGCTTCTCACGGCTTTTGGCCTGGGTGCTGCGCGTAGCACTGGCGCGAAAGCGATCGACAAAAGCTTGCTGCTTGTCTAATTCCTTCTGCTGCCGCTCAAAGGCGCTGAGTTGAGCAACCTGAGCTTCAGCTTTTTGCGCTAGGTAGGCGCTGTAGTTACCTAAGTAGGTTGCTGAGACCCCTCTTTCCGTTTCGACAATTTGCGTACAGAGGCGATCAAGAAATTCTCGATCATGAGAGACAATCACCATCGGCGTATCGATCCCTCTCAGGTAATTTTCAAGCCATTCAATTGTCTCTAGATCAAGATGGTTTGTCGGCTCATCCAGCAGCAGCAGATCCGGCGATTGCAGCAAGATTTTTCCTAAGCCCATCCGCATTTGCCAGCCGCCACTGAAAAAGTTAACGGAGCGATCGGCATCCCCTGGGGCAAATCCTAGCTCTGGCAAAATCTTCTCAATCCGCGACTCTAATCCATATCCATCTAGCGCTTCAAACTGACGTTGTAGGCGATCGAGCTTGTGAATCAGGTCATCTAATTTTTCGGGATTGGCAGTCTGCATGTCATGCTGGACTTGTCCTAATGCCTCATGGATTTGGTTGGCTTCGCCAAACGCTTTCCAAAACTCATCTCGTACAGTGCGTTCTATCTCAACCTCAAACTCTTGGTTGAGATAGGCAATATGTAAACTAGAAGGGCGAATAATCTCACCAGAGGTTGGCTCGGTTTCGCCGGCAATAATTTTAAGCTGCGTTGATTTACCAGCACCATTAACGCCAACCAAGCAATGCGATCGCCCGGCTTGACTTCCCAACTAATATCCTTGAGTACCTCGCCCGTGGGATAAATTTTGCTGATGTGTTCTAGGCGCAGCATCAAAATTCTCCTTGAAAGGTTAGAGGGATCATGCGAGTTATAAAAATTTAAGTTCCAGACCCAACTTTAACAAAAATTAAAGAGTTCTGGATATCAACCTCAACACTCTCAACCCAATGATTGTGCAGAAGGATGTTGCAACACTGCCGTACTCTCAGAGTTTAGTAGATCTTGGACAAACGTATAGAGTTCTGTTTCCGAGCGCCCCTGTAACTGCCAGTCTTTTAGCTCAATCAACCCTTGCGCCAATTCTACCGCTCGCTTCTTGTACGTGTTGTTGGCAGTCAGCAAATCCATAAAGACCTCCCGTTCTACCTCCAAACGACTCGCGTCTTCAGATAGCGGCGAAGCATAGGCGATCGCGTCCACTTCGTATTTCAGTAAGAAGATCAAAGCGTTGCTGATCTGCTGAAGTTGCTGTTGCAGTTGGCGGGTATCCAAGTCTAGCCGATCAAACCCAACTTGACCTTCGATCCGCAGTTCCACAATGGGTTGGGCAGCAGGTATTAGCTTTTTAGACTGAATCGCCTGCTGAACTTGAGCGATCGCTGCTTGTTCTACTTCTTCTACACTTTCCTGCCCCTTGGTTGTCCACCGTAATCGCACGACTGGACGCTGACGGTAATTCTGCTTCAGTTCAGCTTGGATGCCTAGTCGATTGATCTCTACCAGATATACGCCGCGCTCAAAGTTCGCTTCTTCGATACTGTTGATTTCTGTAGATCCAGGATTAAAAATCCAGCCATCCAGCGTGTAGCTCTTGTGAATATGTCCTAGCGCTAAATAATCAACGCCTGCCTGCTTCAAAGGCAGCAGTTCAGGGTATCGTAAAGCTCCCTGGTATCGGGAAATTTGTCCTTCAACCCCATGATGAAATAGCAGAATAGTGTGGGCGATGGGGGGTAGATCTTGAATAGCAGCCGCAATTTGCTCGATCGCCTTGGGTGCAGAAGCTCCATACCACTGTGATCCCAGGACTCGGACACCGCAATCTAAATCAATATACCCGCCATACCCATCGGCCCAAGGGGAATAGAAAAATTCTCCCTGTGCCGGATCACCAGGTTCCAGCAGCTTCAACAATCCCCAGTCTGCTAAGTAACGCAGCCAACTCGTTTTAGTGCCATAGGGTCGATTGTCATGGTTCCCCTCGATCGCTAATACTGGAATCTGAGCTTCCTGTAAAAGCTGTAAACAAACCTGTGCTTGATTTAAAGTGACCGGTAAAATATTACGATGCTCGAACAAGTCACCTGCCATTAAGACAAAGTCTACTTTTTCGGCGATCGCATATTTCTCGATCGCATCTTGCAGGGCATAGAAAAAGTCCTGAGTGCGCTGCTTGTTGTCATAGCGATCAAACCCAAGATGAATATCTGCGAGATGAAGAAAGCGAGGCATACGCAAAAAGACTCTAGACTTCGGTCATTGTAGACTTACAGTTCTCTAGAGTCCAGTACCTATGATCTATTTTTCTAGAATCCGAACTATATTCCCACTGAGCCAGAAGCAGCAGTTGAAACGGCTAACTCTTCCAAACGCTCTTGTTGGTCTTGAGAAATACAAGATTGAATCAATTCCTCAATATCCCCTTCTAGGATCGGGGTCAGCGTGAAATTATGCCCTAAACGATGATCAGTGACTCGATTGTCTTTATAGTTATAGGTACGAATTTTTTCAGAGCGTGCTCCTGTACCGACCTGCGAGCGGCGCATAGAAGTCACAGCCTCTTGCTGCTCTCGCAGCTTGATATCGTATAGCTTAGCCCGCAAAATTTGCATGGCCCGTTCGCGGTTTTGAAGCTGCGATCGCTCTTCTGTACAAAAGATCCGAATACCTGTCGGCTTGTGAATTAGGTCAACGGCTGTTTCCACTTTGTTGACATTCTGTCCGCCCGCACCACCAGACCGGGCTGTCTTCAGTTCAATATCCTTGGGATCAATCTCCACCTCAACATCATCCACTTCTGGCATGATCGCCACTGTTGCTGTTGAAGTATGTACTCGTCCACCTGCCTCAGTTAAAGGCACCCGCTGAACTCGGTGAACCCCAGCCTCAAATTTCAACTTGCTGTAGACCTGATCCCCTTGAATTTCTAGGATAGCTTCCTTAAAACCACCCATATCGATCGAAGACTCGCTCAACAGCTTGACTCGCCAACGCTGGCTCTCAGCATATCGGGAATACATGCGCACTAGATCGGCTGCCCAGATACTGGCTTCATCGCCCCCGGTACCGGCGCGAATCTCCAACATGATATTTTTGTCATCATTGGGATCACGAGGCAGCAGCAGAATCTTGAGTCGTGCTTCTAATCTGTCGATTTTACTAGCCAACTCCTCAACTTCTAAAGCCGCCATCTGGCGAAGTTCCACGTCGCCACCCGCTTCCTTAAGAATTTGCCGCGATTCTTCTAAGCCTTGTTGAGCGTTTTTCCAAGCATCAAAGGTATTGACAGTTTCTTCCAATGAAGAGCGGGCTTTGGCGACGCGCTGAAACTCGGATGGGTCAGTTGCCACATCTGGGTCAGCCATACGCCGAGTCAGTTCATAGAAAGTTTGTTCGACCGATTTTAATTTGTCTAATAAATAAGATTCTGCCATCTGTGTAGCCTCAGAAACTGCGATGGAAAACGCGAAGTACCAGGGCTACAGCCGCTACTTTTTTAGAATCCGTTTGTCCGGCAGGCTTAGAAGTATCTGTCATACCATACTTGCGGAGGAAGCGCTCAACTCGACCTTCAGTATCAATAATCTTCTGAGTTCCAGTAAAGAAAGGGTGGTTACCCGACCATATATCAACATGAAGTTCAGGCTTGGTCGAGCCCACAGTCATTACCAATTCGCCATTACAGTATACTTTTGCCTCTGGATACCACTGAGGATGAATATTAGGTTTAGCCATGATGCTTGAGTAGAAGTTGGAGATTACATTATTTTTATTTTAACCTCTAGCCTGGTTGGCTAAGAGGCTATTGATAACACCCAGTCGGTAGAGCGGAAACTAGCGCTTCGAGTACTGAGGAGCCTTACGAGCTTTGTGCAAACCATATTTCTTCCGCTCCTTGGCACGGGGATCACGAGAAAGATAGCCCTCCACTTTTAGTGGCTTCCGGTTCTCTGGATCAAGTTGGCACAGTGCTCTTGCTACACCCAACTTGATTGAGTCTGCTTGTCCAGTCAAGCCACCCCCACTGGCACTAACTAAAATGTCGTACTCTGCCTCAAGCCCCAAAGTCTCCAGCGGAGCCTTTGCTGCTGAAAGATAGGTGGGGTTGAACTGAAGATACAGATCACCGGGTTTACCATTGATAACCAACTGACCCGTACCGGGTACTAAACGGACACGAGCCACTGCAGATTTGCGGCGTCCGGTTCCCCAATACATCACGCGATCGCTCTTATCAATTGTCTGCATTAATCTTCTCCAGGAATAGTTTTAATGTTCAACACTTCAGGTTGTTGAGCCTGATGAGGATGGTTTGCACCCGCGTACACTTTTAGCTTAGTAAACAACTGTCTACCTAGGGGTGTTTTTGGGCAACATCCCTTTAACAGCTTGCTCAAGAATCCGCTCTGGTAGACGATCTTGCAATTGGTTAAAGGTCTCTGTTTTCATACCCCCTGGACGTCCAGAGTGCCGACGATAAAGTTTTTGACTAGCCTTTCTGCCAGTAACCGCTATCTTTTCAGCATTGATGACAACAACAAAATCACCGGTGTCCAGGTGGGGAGTGTAGGTAGGCTTGTTTTTCCCCCTCAACACCCTGGCAATCTCGCTGGCTAAGCGACCAAGCCGCTGATTGGCTGCATCTACGACGTACCAATCACGAACAATTTGCATCTTGTGGGGGGAGGTAAGTCTTGTTCATAGTTCATCTATATCCTTAACTAAGGGTAAAATTTGTCATACTGGCTTAACCTAAGCTAGCCCATGCAGTAGGTTGGCGCATCAAAGATGGGTAAGGCAGGCTTTGGCTGAGCATCAAACCAGATTTCAGGTGAGAAAGGAAAATCTGCATAACCCACCCGTAGCAAACAAAGTCCTTGAGGCGGAGCAGCATATCGCACCAAGTCTCGCCGCTGCTGCTGCCAAAGTTCTGTAAATTGCTCTGGCGATCGCTCTCCCCTTGCCTACTTCTACCAATAATCCTACCAATAGCCTCACCATGCCATACAAAAAGCCACTAGCCTGTAGTTCAATGTGAATTAAATATCCTTGACGAGTACATTCTGCCGCTTGCACATCTACCCAAGAATGTGCCCGATCTGAACCTGCTCGGTGAAAAGCTGCCAAGTGATGCCGACCAATTAGCGGCTCCAAAGCCTTCTGAATTTGCGACTCATCTAATGGAGCATAGTAATAGTGCCAAGCGAAGGAGCGAAGAAACAGATTAGGGCAGGCTCCCGTATAGATCGTATATCGGTAGCGCCGCCATGAAGCAGAGAAGCGAGCGTGCCAGTCTGAATTAACAGATGCAGAAGCACGAATTAGGACATCGCTCGGTAGACGAGAGTTAAGAATATGACACCATCGATGGGAGGGGATGTGAGCAGGTGCTTCAAAGTGAGCAACCTGAGCTGCTGCATGAACACCTGCGTCTGTCCGTCCAGCACCGTGGAGTGCTACAGGATAGCCCAAAAAAGATTGGATTGCCTGCTCGATCTCTTCTTGCACAGTACGTTGTTGCAGTTGCCGTTGCCAACCATGGAAATGCGTACCCAGATACTGAATTACCAGGGCAACTCTTTGGAGCTTTTCTGTATACTGATAATCAGATCCAGATGAGCGGGCAGAGCGAAAAACATTTGCAGGCATAACAGGTGTAAGGCAAGGCACAAGAGCACCTAAGTGAGTTCAATAATCGCCATTTCAGCGTTATCACCTCGACGATTAACCGTACGCAAGATACGAGTATATCCCCCTTGGCGATCGCCATAACGCTCACTCACCTGCTCAAACAGAACGTGAACAAGTTGTTTGTCATAAAGATAGCCCATAGCCTGACGACGGGCGGGCAGAGAGCCATCTTTAGCAAGCGTAATCATTTTTCAGCTTCTGAGCGAACAGCCTTTGCACGCACCTTAGTCGTTGTGATCCGACCATGACGAATTAGTTCAGTAGTTAAAGCTCGAAGGAGAGCTTTTCGCTGATCTGCGGGCTTACCCAGTTTAGGCACACGACAACGGTGACGCATAGCAAGTAACCAATAAGTAAACAGTAAACAACACTAGTGGGATCTCTAAACCAAGAGAGCGGCTCATCAAGCCAATATCTAAGTCGGGCGCGAAGATTTATCATGAGGTAAAGTAATCCCCAATCGATCTTGAAGGGCCTGAATCACTTCCTCCGCAGATTTAGCGCCAAAGTTTTTGATTTCCAGCAAATCCTCTTGGGTGTAATCCAACAAATCTGCAACAGAATTTATTTGGGCCCGCTTCAAACAGTTATAGGCACGAACTGAAAGCTGAAGCTCTTCAATCGGAATCTGATTAGAGGGATCGTCTGTTCCTTCATCTAGATCATCAATAGGTGCAAAATCAATCTCTCGAAGGGGATTAAAAAGATCTACTAAGATGTCAGCAGCTTGGCTGAGAGACTCTTGAGGAGTTAGACTACCGTTCGTCCAGATTTCCATAACGAGTCTGTCTTTTTCAAGAGTATCTCCAATTCTCGCCCCTTCAATTGTGTAATTGACTTTGCGAACTGGCATAAAAACCGCGTCAATTTGCAAGAAATCTAGCGCTCCAGAATCATCCTTCCCCCGATCAATTGCCCGGTAGCCAACCCCTTTTTCAATTCGGAATTCCATTTCCAAGGTTGACCCTGCTGCAAGCGTCGCAACGTACTGTCCAGGGTTTATGACTTCCACCTCAGACGGCAATTCGAAGTATGCAGCCGTTACAGTCACCGGACCCTCAACTCGCAACCTACCAATCTGAGGCTGAGAAGAGTAGCTTTTGAGGACAATTTCCTTCATATTCAAGAGAATGTCTAAAACATCTTCTCGAACGCCAGGAATCGTCATGAACTCATGGGTAACACCAGCTATCCGAACTGCTGTAACAGATGCTCCCTCTAAGTTAGAGAGCAACACCCTCCTTAGGGCGTTACCAACCGTGATCCCTTGAC
>JAAUOQ010000211.1 GCA_012034795.1 Leptolyngbyaceae cyanobacterium CRU_2_3 | reverse complement strand
GGGCAGCGATCGCTGCCATGAAAATAGAACCTTTTTTAAGCTAAAAGACAATTAGCCAAAAGACAATTAGCTAAGACGAAATTAGCTGAGAGACAAACAGTACTGAGTCATCGTTTTAGCCAGCGATCTCAACATGGTTGCTGTGGTAGAAAAATCCACGCAGCCGTCTGTAATACTCTGTCCATAAACCAGGTTGGAAAGCTCTTTGTGGATCGGTTGCTTACCCGCCACCAGATGGCTTTCAATCATTACGCCCATGATGTGTTTGGAGCCTGCATCCAACTGCTCAGCAACATCCTGAAGCACGAGCGGTTGACGGCTGTAATCTTTGTTGGAGTTGTCGTGGTTGCAATCGATCATCATCCGAGGATTTAAACCTAAGCTCGCCAACGTTCCAGCCGCCTTCTGCACATTGTCCGTGTCATAGTTGGGCCCTTGTTTGCCACCCCGCAGCACCAAATGACCATCAGGATTACCTGTAGTGGTAACAATGCTGGCTAAGCCTTGCGTGTTGATGCCCAGAAACCGATGGGGCTGGCTGGCAGACAGCATGGCGTTAGCAGCGGCATGAAGACTGCCATCTGTATTGTTCTTGAAACCAATAGGCATGGACAGCCCAGACGCCATTTCTCGGTGGGTTTGACTCTCTGTGGTGCGAGCACCGATCGCGGTCCAAGCAATCACATCGGCAATGTATTGCGGAATAATTGGATCGAGCAATTCTGTTGCTGCTGGCAGACCCATATCTGCCAAATCCACTAGTAGCTGGCGAGACAGGCGCAACCCCGTGTTGATGTCATAACTGCCATCCAGATGTGGATCGTTGATCAGCCCTTTCCAGCCGATTGTCGTGCGAGGTTTCTCGAAGTAGACGCGCATAACGATTTCCAGGTCGTCCTGAAGCTCGGTTCGTAGGGCTGCCAATTTTTCGCCATACTCATGAGCCGCCTTGACATCGTGAATCGAGCAAGGTCCTACAATGACCAACAGGCGTCGGTCTTCGTTTTGCATGATATTGCGAATGCGATCGCGTGTTTGAGCTACCAAAGTAGCTGCCGTTTCAGTAATGGGCAATTCCTTGTGGATAATCTCCGGACTGATGAGCGGACGAGTTTCCACAACGTGTAGGTCGGAAGTCTTAGGCATGGTGGTTTTGGCTTGTAGCGATAGAGCTAACGGGGCGATCGCCAGAACGGGATAGAAAACAATGGGTTAGCAAAGTCAGAGTGTTAGCCATGAACATTCTACCGAATTCCAGAGTTCGTCCTGAGATTAACTTCCAATCAGAGCTAAAGTTTTCCTAGATTTTTCTAGAGCCTTATCGTCCAGCGTCGTAACATTAATGTGCTAAAACACCCTAGGTGCCAGACAGGGGCTAATTTTGTGGTAGAGGACATCATACCATCTCGATAAAAACCGATCGATTGCGAGCAAAATTTGCCAAGCGACCTATCATAGGCAGGTTAAACTCGATCGCTGAGGTGATGTTTTAAGTATGGGCGTGTTAAGACTCCTGACCAAATCCGACTATTTGCTACGAGAAACACTAATAGGACTGAAGCGAGGCGGCTGGATGAACTGGGCAGCCGTCAGCACCGTCACCGTGCTGCTATTTCTGTTTGGCATCAGCCTTCAGACATCCTGGCAACTAGAGGGGTTGCTGAACCAGTTTGGCAGTCAGTTAGAAGTATCAGTCTATCTGGAAACGGGTATACAGGCAGCCGATTTGCAGGCGATCGTCACAGCACTGCCAGGAGTTGCCAGCGTTGGTACAATTCCCAAAGAAGAAGCCTGGTCAAACCTGTTGCACGAAATGGGTTTATCAGATATCCAAGGAGTGACAGACCAGCTAGACGGCAATCCCCTGGTGGATGAACTGAAGGTCAAAGCTGCAAATGCAGAGGTTGTGCCGATGCTGGCAGCAAAGTTAAAGCAGATCCAGGGGGTTGATAAAGTGCAATATGTCGATGAAGCGGTTCAGCGAATTGCTCAACTCAATCGCGGCTTGAACTGGGTAAGTTTAGGGATGACTACTGTGCTGAGTTTGACGCGATCGCCGTAGTTACCACTACCATTCGGCTAATTGTTATGGCCCGCCGCCGCGAAATTGAGGTGATGCAACTTGTCGGTGCCACCACCACCTGGATTTACCTACCCTTTATTTTGCAAGGGCTAGCCTTAGGAACCGTCGGTGCAATCATCGCTTGGAGCTTAATCGCTGGACTTCAGGAATTCATCGAAAGTCTGCTGGCACAACAACCAGAATTCATTAAGTTCTTGACTGAAGGCATGCAGCTTTCTACTCAAGAAACCATTCTATTGCCGCTAGCCTTACTGAGTCTGGGTATCGCTGTCGGTCTGATGGGCAGTTTAATAGCAGTTAGGCGGGTTGCCACCCGATAGTTGGTTGCAGCTATCAGCTATCCGAACACACAAGGAAGGGATAGCGCCTGTTTTAGCAGTTTCTCGTACTCGCGTTTACCAATCACATAGGCCCCAAACCGGGCCAAGTGGGGGTTCATCATTTGGGCATCAAACAGTAGGAAATGGCGCGATCGCAGATGCTCGACCAACTTCACCATCGCTACTTTGGAACCTTCTGGAATATTAAAAAACATGGATTCGCCAATGAAGGCCCCATCGATCGCAATTCCCAAAATGCCACCGGCCAACTCGTTGCCCTGCCAAGTCTCAAAGCTATGGGCATAGCCAGAAAAATGTAACTGCCAGTAAAGATCTTTGAGGTCTTCCGATATCCAGGTAATATCCCGATTGGCACAGCCTTCGACCACGGCCCCAAAATCTTGATTGATGGCAACTGTAAAGCGATTCTGGTTGAGAACTCGCCGCAGTGACGTTGGATAGCGGAAGCGATCGTCCAGCGGAATCAAAGTGCGTTCTCGACTAGAGTACCAGCCAAGATTTTTGCCATCATCATCTGCCATTAGAAAATAGCCCTGAGCATATCCGTTGAGGATAGTAGGAATGTCGTACTGAGTCACAAAACACCCAAATTTTGATACCGGCGAGCAGGGATGCCAACAATTCAAAGCCCATCCTGATACAGTCTATCAACGTCACAGACCAGAAGAACCTCAGCAAGGATTTGGAGTGCAGGAGTTTGCCCATAACCAAACGCGAGTCAGACCTATGAGCAATGCACAGGCTAAGCCAACACACTCCAAGGAAATCTCACGAGAATGATTTAGGATTGCTATATTGATCCTGAATCAATCCTGGCTGAAAGTTTCTACCTTGCTTTACTAGACCGACGATCGATTTGCCTCCTGTAATTCTTGAAACTTATAATTCTTGGAACTTGTAATTCGGAGATTGGTTTCATGACTGAACCTATCCAGGCAATTACCCTGCCCCCTGCCCAAAACCCTCAACAAGAAGGGGAATGGCTCAAGGCTGCATTGCATCACTGGCTTGATCAAGAATTTCTTCCAGAAGCCGTCAATCAATCGATCGCTGAACGCGCAGCCCAAGTGTTTGTGCGGCAACGCATGGAAGGCGAGAATGATCTGGGTTCACTGGTGATTGCCCTTGTCACTGAAATGCAGGGCTTCGATTTTTCCAAGAGTTTCTACAGCGAGTTCGCTGTCGCCAATGCCGTCAGTGATTTGCTGTTAGACAGTTTAGGGATCGATCGCTGTTGTGGGCAAGCATAAGTGCAAGCAAGCAAGCATAGTGAATCGAGATCATGAGGATTAAGACGTTGGACCATCAAGATTGGGGCAATCTATGGAAGGACGCTATCCGGCTCAAAAGACGCTATCCGGCTCAAATTTGAGTTTTCTGTATTTATTTAAACAATTTTTATCTGATTCTGTATCGCCACGAACATAAAAAATCAGATTTTCTTATTTCCTTTATCCATTGAACCAATCTTCTTCTGATACTATGTCCTTGGAGCGGTTGCTATACGAGTACCAATATGGCATTGACACTAGCGCCAGAAACAACAAGATTTCAACGAGAGATTAAGCTAGGACGAGTTCTGGTTGTTGAAGATGAAGAGTTAATTCGTGAAACGATCGCCCTGGCCTTGTTAGAGGAAGGCTACGAAGTTGTTACAGCCGAAGATGGACGTAAAGGACTCAACTTAGTCTGTAAATCCATAGAATCGGGCTATCCAGATACCAGCTTGTTTGACTTAATCATCTTAGATCTCATGCTGCCCTACGTGAATGGGCTAGACCTATGCCGCCTCGTGCGACACGAGGGCAATAGCGTCCCTATTTTGATGCTAAGTGCCAAAGGCAGCGAAACCGATCGGGTGGTTGGGTTAGAAGTGGGAGCCGACGATTACCTGACTAAGCCATTCGGAATGCGTGAATTAGTTGCCCGTTGTCGAGCATTGCTCCGTCGGCATCGCCATACTCAGATACCCACTCAAGAAGCGACGCTGCGCTTCCACGATATCGCCCTGTACCCGCAGGAATGTCGGGTGACCGTACGGAGCGAAGACATTAACCTCTCGCCCAAAGAATTCCGAATATTAGAACTTTTTATGTCACACCCTCGACGGGTTTGGTCGAGAGAGCAACTGATTGAACGCATCTGGGGTCCAGATTTTATGGGAGATAGCAAGACTGTAGATGTCCATATTCGTTGGCTACGAGAAAAACTAGAGATAGATCCCAGCCATCCTGAGTATTTATTGACTGTTAGGGGATTTGGCTATCGTTTTGGCTAAACACCCAGCGTTGGGTCGTCTTACGGGTTAACAGGCTTGACAAGATTCATTGGATAGGTTTAGAGCAATTGCTATAGAGTAGGGTGTTAGTAGCTGAATGTTTAGTGAGTCACCAAACAGTTAAGTGCGTGATAGGGTCACACCCTAGCTCCACCCTAGCTGAGGTAGCGATTGAGCAAGTTACAACCCTAAGCCTCCTAATCCTCTAACTTCTTGCCGTGGCAGTTCTCGAATTCTTCTCAGGATTATCCATCGGATTAGTGCTGCTTTGGCGTCAGCGATCGCGCTCCAACGCCAGACTAGAGGAGCTTGCCCACAAGCTGCGACCCGATATTAAAGATTCTCCTTTTTCCTCAACTTCCTACAGCTATGCTCCTAGCGATCGGACATCAGCAGAAACTTCAGCAACGCCTAGAGCAGCAACTTGAAACCTATCAGCAACTTCTCCAGATGGCTCCCGTAGGCTATCTGCTGGTAGATGATGAAAATCGGTTTATCTGGTGTAATCAGCAGGCTCAGAAGCTACTGGGAATTACGCCAGAAACTTATCCCGAAAAACCCAGGCTACTCCTGGAATTGGTTCGCTCCTATGAGCTAGATGACCTGATTGAAAGAACTCGTGACACCGGCAAGCCTTGCCAGAGTGACTGGGTTTTTTATCCAATGAGTGCCGATCCTATGAATATTTCTGCACAAGAATCTTACGCTCTGCGCGGTTACGGCTTGCCGCTGCTAGACCACCAAATTGGCATTTTTCTGGAGAATCGTCAAGAAGCCCTGACGCTACTGCAACAGCGCGATCGCTGGGCATCGGACTTAGCTCACGAACTCAAAACACCCCTCACTTCCATCCGGTTAGTAGCCGAGACACTACAATCCCGCTTGGAACCCCCTTTGAAGGGGTGGGTTGATCGGTTGATCAACGAAACAGTACGTCTGAGCAGTTTGGTACAAGATCTGTTAGATCTGAGCCTGATGGAGCGGGGAGCAGCCCATCCCCTTCAACTTAAGCCAACAGACTTGATAGAATTGGTTTATTCAGTTTGGAACAGTCTAGAACCTCTAGCGCGCAAAAAGCATCTGAGTCTCGAATATTCTGGTCCAGCCCATTTGGTCATGCCGCTTGACCAACCCCGCATTCATCGCCTACTGGTTAACCTCTTGGACAATGGTATTAAATACAGTCCTGCCCACCAGTCTATTCGCATACAAGTTAGTACTAAAGCTGCTAAAACCTTAGTAGACAAAGACAGGGGTTCTGACTCATTGAGCTACCCTACCAGTGGACATCCTATTCAAGATGTTTACATGGATGTAATTGACTATGGTTCAGGTTTCCCCGAAAATCTTTACCTTTTGTGTTCAATCGATTTTATCGGGCTGATCTATCGCGATCCCGTCTATCGGTTGCTGATGAAGCAATTTCAGGTGAACAGGCAGCAGTTTTCTTCAGTGGGGGCAAATTCGTCAGAGGGGACAAAACGAGTGGGTAGCATCACCAATACGTCTGGCTCAGGCTTGCGTCCACAAACTGATGGACAGTTTCAAGGAGGCAGTGGGTTGGGATTGGCGATCGCTCGACAAATTGTGGAGTCTCATTATGGTTCTATTCAGGCCCGTAATCATCCAGAGACCGGCGGTGCATGGCTACAGATCCGCTTACCCTTGTTCCTATGACACCTGATGCCATAATCCTGATGCCTAAATGTTTCGTTGCAAAATCTTTGTTTCATTACAAAGCTACTAATTCCTAATAATATTTCTACATAAACATTCATATCTCAACGCTCTTCTAATCCTTCTTGATCTTTCCTCCACTGGCTATGGCTGAACGACTCCAAAAAATCCTCTCCCAGTGGGGAATTGCCTCTCGCCGGCAGGCAGAGCAGATGATTCTTGAGAGACGGGTGCGCGTGAATGGGACGATCGGACAATTGGGACAAAAAGCTGATCCAGAAAAGGATGACATCCAGGTAGATGGTCAATCTATTCAGTCAGCAAAACGACCTCAACGACTATATCTATTGCTAAACAAGCCGGCTGGGGTTGTCTCAACCTGCAATGACCCTCAAGGACGACTCACAGTGTTAGGCTTGTTAGCCGATGATCTTCAAGACAGGGGCATCTACCCAGTCGGGCGTTGGATACAGCCTCCACGGGAGCGCTGTTGCTAACCAACGATGGTGAGATGACGGCTTACCTCACCCATCCCCGTCATGCGATCCCTAAAACCTATCAGGTCTGGGTTGAAGGGTCGCCGTCACAAATCGCCCTGCAACAGTGGCGACAAGGAGTGAGTTTGGATGGTAGGCTAACATTGCCTGCTGAAATTAAAGTTTTAGAGAGACGACGCCTAGTAGTGGGTCAATTTGAGCAAACCTGTTTAGAAGTGGTACTGCGGGAAGGACGAAATCGACAAATTCGGCGTGTGGCTGATCAGCTAGGTTACCCAGTGCTTCGTTTACATCGGGTAGCGATCGGCTCGGTTGGGTTAGGACGATTACCAAGCGGTAAATATCGTTATTTGCAAGCGTCAGAGATAGAGTACCTTCAACATCCAGTTGAACAAACTGAACCAATGCCAAAATATTTGGGGGTTGGCAAGTGCGAGGCAGCAAAGGCAGCAAAAGCAGCAAAGGCAGTAAAGGCAATGAGTTATGACTAGTATGACTAGAGAACCTTCCCTCTCCCAACAAGAGCAAGTACAGCGCCTCATGCAAATTGGAGCCTATCTCCGGCAGGTGCGAGAAGATCAATTGCTGTCTCTAGAAGAAGTAGCAACTAAAACGCTGATTCAGCCCCGACTGTTGCGGGCGATTGAAGCTGGAGAACTTCATCAATTGCCT
>JAAUOQ010000210.1 GCA_012034795.1 Leptolyngbyaceae cyanobacterium CRU_2_3 | reverse complement strand
CGATGGCATTCTGGTTGGTTTGGGTCAAATGATTGCGCTGCTTCCTGGAGCATCGCGCTCTGGTTCCACCCTGACCGCCGCTTTATTTCTAGGACTAGAGCGCCCAGCTGCCGCTCGGTTTTCTTTCCTGTTGGGCATTCCCACGTTAACCATTGCGACGCTCTATCAAGCCCGGAAAGCCTTCACTAATATTGATAGCGTGATTGCCTTAGTCATGGGAATTATTTCAACTTTTATCTTTTCCTATTTGTCGATCGCTTGGCTACTCCGCTATCTACAACGCCAAAGCACCTGGGTGTTTGTTTGGTATCGGTTAGGGTTTGGATCTCTACTGTTGTTAGGGTTAGCGATCGGCTTTTTCAAAGGCACCTAGACAAGTAGGCACCTAGACAAGTGAACATAAGCTAAGTTCGGAGAGGTGCGAGGAAGAAGATTTTGCCCTTAGCGATGAAAATTAACAATCCGAGCGAAATCTTTAGCCTCTAGGCTAGCCCCTCCAACCAGCGCTCCGTCGATCTCTGATTGCGCCATAATTTCATCGACATTTGCTGGCTTAACTGACCCTCCATACTGAATCGTCACGTCTTTGTAGTCTAGTTGACTGCGGATTAAACCAACGATGCGGTTTGCTTCCTTGGCATCACAGGTATCTCCTGTGCCGATCGCCCAGATCGGTTCATAAGCGATAACTAAATTTTTCTGATCGATATCAGCCAAATCTTTTTCTAACTGGTTACAAATCAAGGCTTCTGTTTCACCTGTATCCCGCTGTTGCTTGGTTTCTCCAACACATAAAATGGGGATCAAGCCATGGTCTTGGGCTGCTCTGAGGCGCAGGTTAACCGTTACATCCGTCTCACCAAAATACTGTCTGCGTTCGCTGTGCCCGACGACAACATAGCGCACACCCATTTCAGTCAGCATGGGTGCAGATATTTCGCCTGTGTATGCTCCCTCAGTTTCCCAGTGCACATTTTGTGCACCAACCTGAATTCGGGCACCATGCAAATTGCGAGATATGACGCTTAATGTGGTGAATGGGACACAGAGAACAATCTCTCGATCGTCTGAGATTTCATTGAGTTGATCCAAAATCCCTGCAAAAACTCCTGCGCTTCCGCCTGAGTTTTATACATTTTCCAGTTGCCAGCAATGATGACCTTACGCACAGGTTAACTCGGTATGTTAAGTGTGAATGGGAGTGTGAACGCAAAAACGTGCATCCTCTAGTCTAAGGCTTCGAGGGTGCAATCTAGCGATGTAGAAAGCTGCGAGTTTAAAATTTGGATGATAGTGCTCAGTGCTCATCGTTCAGAACTGCCGAGATAAGAATTTCTGAGGCATTGCTCGATCGTTGCTGTGACAGATTGGGCGAGAGCATCAAAGTCATACCCTCCTTCTAGTCCAAAAAGAATACGACGGGTAATTTGCAGGCAACGATCGGTAAACACGCCATAATCTTGAGGCTGTAGAGCCATCCCAGCCAAAGGATCGGCAAGATTGGCATCGTAACCTGCACTGACAATTAATAAATCAGGCTGAAAGTGTTGCAGGAAGGGAACAATTTTTTGCTCAAAATGAGGCCGATAGTCAGCGATTGTGCTGCCTGTCTGCATGGGGAAATTTAGAACATTATTGTGCTTGCCGCGTTCGTGAGCGGCACCCGTGCCAGGATACTGGGGAAATTCATGCAGCGAACAAAAGGCAATATCAGGGTTCCCTTCCACGATCGCCTGTGTGCCATTGCCATGATGTACATCCCAATCTAGGATAGCGACGCGCTGAACTCCGGGCTGATGCAAGGCATAGTGAGCCGCGATCGCCGCGTTGGCAAAAATACAAAATCCCATGCCGCGCTCTGGGAGGGCATGATGTCCTGGTGGGCGAGATGCCACAAATGCAGGCTGTCCTAAAGCTAAGACCGCATCTACGCCATCTAGCCAGGCACTGACGGCAAGCATCGCCACACCATAACTGCGGGGCGATGCCACAGTATCAGGATCGATATGTCCGCCACCGGATTCAGCCAAAACCTGCACTGCTTCCACATAGCGTTGCGGGTGGATTGCTGATAGTGCTTGGATAAGACGATCGCCCTGATTTTCTAGGGGAGTCGGTAGCCGCCACTCTAGTTGGTCTGCCCAGGGCTGTGCCTTTAGCATTTGGGTAATCGCAATTAAACGCCCCGGCTGTTCTGGATGATAGGCACCCGTATCATGCTCTAAAAACTCGTCAGAGTAAAAAATAGGAAACTGGGTGGACATGGGATGCAGTCAAAATTTATGCTTTGCGGACAGGATTTAAGTCCAGTCTACAAACAGATGGCTAAACTCAACATCGTCAAGGCGATCGCTACAGTTTTAAATCTGGCTTGATCCATTTATCTACATTTTGAGGCTGGAAGCTGACGAACAGATCTAATAAATGTTCTGGCTTGGAAGACTCCATCACCAACGAGCGGTGTATAGGTTTCAAAAATTCTTCGGCAACGGCATGGTCAAACCATTGAAGCAAGGCGTCATAATAACCCTCAATGTTCATTAGACCATAAGGTTTTTGATGCAACCCCAACTGTGCCCAAGTCAATATTTCACAAAATTCTTCTAAAGTTCCATAGCCTCCAGGTAGGGCAATGAAAGCATCTGACAGTTCTGCCATCAAAGCTTTGCGTTCATGCATAGAGTTAACAATATAGAGTTTCGTAAGCCCTGAATGCCCAATTTCCTTGGCAACGAGGAACTCAGGAATCACGCCGATTACCACACCACCTGCCGCCAGAATGCCATCAGCGATCGCGCCCATTAACCCTACCTTTCCTCCACCGTAAATCAGCCCTAAGTTCCGCTTGACTAATTCTTGTGCCAATTCTTCGGCCATCTGTTGATAAATAGGTCGAGTGCCAAAACTGGATGCACAGAACACACAAATATTTTTCATCATCTCAATAAATTTCTCGTCGCTTTGCAAAAGGCTAAGCTATAAAAACAAAAGCAGTTTATGGGGTAGCTTTTACCCCAGTAATTTTGTATCCCAGCAATTTGTCTTAATTAATGAGCTATGTTCCATGACCGTATTTAGCCCTGGGTGGCAACATCATTTCGTTAGAACTAATAATATACGCCTACACTGTGTTGTTCAGGGAGAAGGCGATCTAGTGATTCTATTACACGGATTCCCTGAGTTTTGGTACTCATGGCGGCATCAAATCCCCGTTTTAGCCCAACATTTCAAGGTGGTTGTGCCAGATTTGCGAGGATACAATGATTCCGACAAGCCTAAAAACTGGCTACGATCTAGACACTTTAAGCGCCGATATTCAAGGACTCATTGAAAGTTTGGGCTATGTCAAAGCCCATATCGTCGGGCATGACTGGGGTGGGGCGATCGCCTGGCATTTCGCTCAAAAATTTCCCAATCTCCTCAACCGTCTAGCAGTTTTGAATGCTCCTCATCCCCAACGCTTTACGCAGGAGCTACTCAGCAACTTTGATCAACTACGGCGCAGTTGGTACGTATTGACATTTCAGGTTCCAGCCTTGCCCGAATGGTTGATTCAGCAAAACTTGCAAAGATTGGTTAAGACACTATTTCAGGACCAGTCTATCCGCAAAGGGGCATTTACGACTCAAGATACTGAAATTTATCAGGCAGCTTTAGAAAAGCCAGGTGTGTTAGCTGCGGCGCTAAGCTACTATCGTCAGCTTTTATCACCTCAAACTTGGCTAGCGAATTGGGGGCGATCGCCCAGTCCGATCGCTGCTCCCACTCTCATTTTATGGGGTGAAGAAGACTTTTTCTTTAGCCAAAAGCTGCTAGAAGGAATTGAGCAGCTTGTGACTGCGCCGCTCAAACTCAAGTTTTTGCCAAATTGTGGTCATTGGGTGCAACAAGAAGCCCCCCAAACTGTCAATCGCGAACTGCTGGAGTTTCTAAGAACCCCCGATAAGCTGTGACCTAACTCACAAACTTTCCGTGATCATGCGGTTATTTCTGGACTGCTTCGGACTCTAAGATGATCCTTGTTGAGATCTGTAAGGCTAGAGTTCTGGCAGACCACTTTTATGATCAGTGCTAATGATTTAATTGCCTACACCTCAGATTCAGCTAACACTTGCGCTAACGAAGAGTTGCAGCAACGCCTGAGTATGTATCAGGTTTTTCTCAAGCTCTATGAGCACAACCGAGGGTTGCTGAATGAGATTTTACGCCTCGAAAATTCCGGTAGCAAGTCTTTAGCGGGCGTTGCTCTGCCCTACGTACAGGGTATTGTTCTGGATCAACAAATTTACCTGGTGACTAATTTGTTAGGGGGCAAAACTCAGGCTCTGGTGCAACCCCAGGAGGTTTGGACGATTGGACGGGATCATCGCAAAGTCGGGATTGCCATTCAAGATGGTTGTCTATCTCGCTGTCATGCATCCATTCAATATATCAACGACCAAGGATTTTATTTAAAAGACTTAGGTAGCAGCAACGGCTCATTTCTTAACGGCGAACAAATCTGGCGATCGGTTGCCTTAAAAGATGGGGATCGCGTGCGGCTGGGTAGTCTGGCGTTTGTCTTCTTTATTTGCCAGACAGCTCAAATTCTTGAGCCTCTGCCATCAGAGGTGCTAACTCATCCAGCATCGAAGCCAGAAGAAAGGCAATCTTTGCGGGAGGCACCTCACTTGCATTTTGCACGATCCGCTATGCCACCCCATAAACAGTCCAACTTTCCTACTGTCAAGCCATTGCAAGAAACTTTTACGTTCAGGCACCCTGAAACAGAGTATTGAGGGCAATAAACTACTAAGAGAAGTAGAGTACCGAGAATCAATCACTCTCTTGATGCTGATTAGGCTGAATCTAAAAACGCTATTTACAAAACGCTTGACCCCAATCTCCCCCCCGACTAAAATATCTGGGTCGTTCCTAGAATGTGATCTTTGAGTCAATCCATCGATCTGCCTAAGTAGATGAATTTTTGCAGGAGCTAGCGGCGATCCAGCAAATTGGATCCAAGCGAATTGCTCTATTAGGGTCGCGCCATGTACCAATTACGCATCAGCATCTTATTGAACTGATGACCTATGCCTTGGTGCTGGCAGGCAATCAGATTATTACATCGGGTGCAACAGGTACGAACTCTGCGGCCATTCGGGGTGCAATGCGAGCAGATCCTAATTTGCTGACGGTTATTTTGCCTCAAAGCCTAGAACGTCAGCCGCGTGAGTCCCGTGATCAGTTAGAACAAGTGATCCACTTAGTCCAGAGTCCAGAGAATGATCAATTGTCTTTAGGAGAAGCAAGTACGCTTTGCAACCAGGAAATTATTTCCCGCTGTCAGCAGTTGATTTGCTTTGCCTTTCATGACAGCCAGATCCTGCTGAAAACCTGTAGTGATGCAGAAGATCAGCGGAAAGTGGTGACGCTGTTTTATTTTGATTAGAAAACATGCCACAAAGGGGGAGTCCTGGCTCTAAGCTGCTAAATTGGCTCTTAGCTTGGGACACTCCTATAACCACTATCTGTCTCAGTGGCTTGACTTTACTTGCATTACAGCAGTACTCAGCTTTAGGCTACCTTGCCGTTTCTGTGATGATTTTAAGTCGATCTCAGGTCAACTCTTGATCTGGGTCGAGGCAATATAGACTTGAGATAGCGAACTTTGACTCATATTTTGAGTGCTTCTGCTTGCTTCAGAAGCGGCAAGATTATGAGAGTCTAGAGTCTGTTGTTCAGTGTCTATAATTTTAGGACTGGTTTACCTATGGCTTCTACCTACTCTTTTGATGTCGTTAGCGACTTCGATCGGCAGGAACTCGTCAACGCCGTTGATCAGACCATCCGTGAGATCAACTCCCGTTACGACCTGAAGGACACCAAAACCACAGTGGAATTGGGAGATGAGGCAATTATCGTCAATACAGGCAGTGAATTCACGCTAGATGCCATTCACGATATCTTGCGAACCAAAGCTGCTAAACGTGATCTCTCTCTTAAGATCTTTGACTACGGAAAGATAGAAGCAGCCAGCGGTAACCGAATCCGTCAAGAAATTAAACTCCGTAAAGGGATTAGCTCAGAAATTGCCAAACAAATCTCCAAACTGATTCGAGATGAGTTCAAGAAAATTCAAGCCTCAATTCAGGGAGATGCGGTTAGAGTGTCAGCCAAATCTAAAGACGAACTGCAAACCGTAATTCAGCGTCTCAAGCAGGAAGATTATCCTGTGGCTCTGCAATTTACAAATTACCGATAGTGACCGATTTCTAGATACTTCCAAACCAGACATCTAAACCCTGAACCCTACTTTGGAAAGCGTCACGTTCAGTGGCATGATATTGAATGAGAACCGCTTAATCCTGATCTCATCCATACCTCAAATTGTATCGGCTTTGCCGACCGTCATCTTCTCATAACTATTCTTTGCTGTGAGTTCTGCGCGATGGTAGGTCAGTCCGTCCCTTTGGGAGGTGAGGGCTGGTATCTTGCGGAGAAAAAAAGGATTCTGCGGTGCTCAGATTTAAACCGATTGAACCTCGCTGTGTTGACCTTTTGATAACTGAGGACGCTTTCAAGGAGAAACATGTTTAAGAAATACATCTGGCTGATTGCGATCACTTTAATCTTTGCGTTTCAAAGTTTTGTGGGCGGGGCGATCGCGGCTGAACTGGATGCAGCAACCCGAACCGTGCAATTGAGTGACAGAAATACCGTTGTTCTCAGCCCCAAACAGGTTGTTCAGGGCAAGCGCATGTTCAACTATGCTTGCGGACAATGCCATGTGGGTGGTGTCACCAAAACTGACCCTAACATTGGTCTAGATCCAGAAACACTGGCTTTGGCAACCCCTGCACGCAACAATATTGATGCATTGGTAGACTACATGAAGAACCCCACGACCTATGACGGTCTGACTTCGATTGCAGAACTCCACCCCAGTACTCAAAGCGCTGACATCTTCCCCAAGATGCGGAATCTTACGGAGGATGATTTGGTAGCGATCGCAGGTCATATTCTTCTCCAGCCTAAAGTGGTGGGTCAGAAATGGGGCGGCGGTAAAATCTACTATTAGTCTAGCGATTCCCTTTGCTAGATATATGGGGCAGTCGGCTGGATTGCCCCATTGTTTGCTTAGAAAGCTGTTTTGCTTAGAAAACGCGGGTTGTTAGGACTTCTTCCTTTCGATACGCCATGATTGACCACGTTCTGAGATAAAATTTTATTTGAGAAAGAATTCTGCTTAAATCTCCTGAGGTTATTTCATGAAGCTGATTACTAAGGTTTCCCGGAGTTTAAGTCTCGCCCTTTGCGCGATCGCGTTGGTGGTCAGTAGCTTCTTGCTGGTGGTATCCCCCGCCTCTGCTGATACCGTCACGGTCAAGATGGGTGCGGACAACGGTATGCTGGCATTTCAACCAGCTAACGTCACAATTAAGGCCGGCGATACCATCAAATGGGTGAACATAAACTCCCGCCCCACAATATCGTGTTTGAAGATAAGGCACTTGCCTCGAAGTCTCACGACCAGATGATGTTTTCTCCGGGGTGAGGCTTATGAGCTATCCTTGACACCCCTGGTAC
>JAAUOQ010000209.1 GCA_012034795.1 Leptolyngbyaceae cyanobacterium CRU_2_3 | reverse complement strand
TTCTGGCAGCCGCTACACCCTGGTTGTTCTGCTCAACGTAGTGAATGCGATCGCCATATGCCTTCAACACCTCTGCGGTTTTGTCGGTAGAGCCGTCATTGACTACAATGATTTCGGAGTCTGTATAGGTTTGGTTGAATACGCTTGCTAAGGCGGCACTCAAGAAGCGATCGCCATTGTATGCAGGCACAATCACGCTGACTCGTGGCAACTCTGGATCTTTGATAAACTGTGAGGGCATAGGAGATTAAACCTTATAGGGTGAGCTTATTGTCTGATCTCTGTTTAAATCGCCTGTTTAAATAGAGAGGGGATTGAGGGCGGAGTTGAGGCAGGTTTGTCCAACAATCCTTTCTCCCTACTCTTATCGTTAGACTTTAATCATCCGTAATGAGAGATACAAAAGCTTTGCTTAGCCAACCTTTAATGTTGCAGCAATTAATGTTGCAGCAATGTAGCAGCGCGGACACCCCACAGCCACAGCCGTAAACCAAGCCACATCCACAAACCAAGTCACAGCCGTAAACTGAGCCACAGCTATCCAAATAAAACGTTAGCCCATGACAACGCATTATTCCATCATTATCGTAGGCGGGGGTCAAGCTGGACTGTCCATGAGCTATTGCTTAAAGGAGAGAGGCGTTGACCATATCATTTTTGAAAAGGATAAAGTTGGACATTCATGGCGCTCAAAGCGTTGGGATTCCTTTTGTTTGGTGACACCCAACTGGCAGTGCCAGCTTCCTGGATATCCTTATGCAGGAGATGACCCCAAGGGTTTCATGCAAAAAGATGAAATCGTCCAATACATTGAGGAATATGCTCGTTCATTTGCTCCTCCCCTCACAGAAGGCGTCGAAGTGTTAAGCGTTCGCCAGAGCCGCACTCAAGAGGTGTTTGAGTTAACAACTTCCATAGGAGACTTTACTGCCAATCAGGTGGTGGTTGCGGTGGGCGGCTACCACCTTCCCAAGGTGCCGACAATGGCTGAGCGATTTCCAGAAACGATTGTCCAGATCCACTCCTCGGAGTACAAAAATCCAGAGTCACTACCCGATCAGGATGTGTTGGTGATAGGCACAGGGCAGTCTGGGTGCCAAATTGCGGAGGATTTGCACCTTGCGGGTAAAACCGTTCATTTGTGTGTTGGCAGTGCGCCGCGATCGCCCCGTCGATATCGGGGTAAAGACGTGGTCGAGTGGCTCGATCAAATGGGGTATTACGATCTGTCAATTGATGAACATCCTCAAAAAGAGAAAGTCAGAGCTAAGGCAAATCATTATGTCACAGGTCGCGATAGGGGACGCGAGATTGATTTACGACGGTTTGCGGTAGAAGGGATGTATCTCTATGGATCGTTGAAGTCTATTAGTGGTCAAACATTAGCGTTTCGGGATAATCTCAAGCAAAATTTAGATCAAGCAGATGCAGTCGCGGAAAGCATCAAGCAAACCATTGATCAATTTATTGAGAAGCAACGGATTCAAGCTCCCACAGAACCGCCTTACCAACCCGTTTGGCAACCAGAGGCGGCAGTCCTAGCGCTTGACTATGAAAAGGCTAATATTGGTGCAGTGATCTGGTGTACAGGTTATCACGCGAATTTTAATTGGATAGAAATTCCAGTATTTGACGGTAAGGGATATCCAGGTCACAATCGCGGTGTCACCAACGTACCAGGATTATACTTTTTGGGATTGCCCTGGCTATATACCTGGGGTTCAGGAAGATTTTCTGGAATCGCTCAGGATGCAAACTATCTAGCAGATTACAGTGTGGCGAGGAGAAAGGTATCTCATTCTGGTGCGTGGAGTATCGTCAATGAATTTCTGCTGGGTTCCTAACTCTAACGGAGACTTTATAGCCCTGCGTTCCTTCTCTACTGTCAAGAACTGTCAAGATTTAGTCTGCCTAAATCATCCATTTGAATCCATTCATGACCATGCGGCCCTATCTCTTTAAACTGGCAACTTCACCCCAGGAAATTTCTGCTTACTTTACTTTGCGACAAGCAATTTTTTCGGAGGAACAGCAGTTATTTCAAGGCAGTGATTTAGATGAAATCGACAAATTCGCTTATCCGATTGTGGCGATCGCTCAAGAAACCAAGATCGGCACCCAATTTGACACTCAAATTGATACCCAAATCGATACTCAAATTGATACCCAAATCGATACCAGCTTAGTTGTGGGAGTGGTGCGAATTTATGAGTCAGAACCTGGCATCTGGTATGGTGGTAGATTAGGAACGCATCGAGACTATCGGAAGGGTTGGAAAGTTGGCAAAGGGCTGATCGATAAAGCAGTCACTACTGCCAACGCTTGGGGATGCGATCGCTTTCTAGCCACTGTACAGTTACAAAACGTCCGCTTTTTTCAACGGTTGCATTGGCAATCTCTAGAAGAGAATATGATTTGCGATCGCCCTCACCATCTCATGGAAGCGGATCTGAACTACTATCCCCCCGGAACAGAAGTCCGCCCAGTCGCCCGATGCTCCCCCATTAGACAAGCATCCTGATACTGTTATGATGGCTCTGTTTGAGCGTTGTGGCTTTGCAAAAGCTGATGCACTTTCTGTCGTATGATTGATATGCTAACAGGCTTCACAATATAGTCTGTTATGCCGACCGCAAATGCCCGATCAATAATTTCCAGATCAGTCAAACCTGTAATCATTAAAACTGGAACTGACGCAGCACCGAGGGTGGTACGCAGTTCTTGACAAAATGTTAATCCATCCATAACTGGCATCATGCAATCTAGCACGATTAAGTCAGGATAAACCCGCTTGCAAACCTCTAGCCCATCCTGACCATTACCAACCTCAATCACTTGATATCCGATGTTCTCCAGCACATCTCGCAACAAGATGCGCATGGGTTCATCATCATCCACCACCAAAATCAGAGGAAAACGGCCTGGGTCAACAGCACGCTGAGGAATGCTGTCTAATGGGTGTGGCATGTCATTTTCCAAATTGAGTTTAAGATCGAGATTATCTCGATGATTTAGACTGGATCATTTAAACTGGAGTTGGGGTACACAACCCTCAGCACTGCGATCGCTTGATTAAATCGCTTGGTCGTCCGGTCTTGACCTGTAGCTACGATGAAACTGTAACTGAAGAATGTGAATATCTTGTGAATAGCTTTGTTAGACAGCGCAAATCTGAACAACGTGGAAACTGGCAATCCATTCCCCATAGGATTGCCAATCTAATCGTTCAACAAGGTACAAGTTTACCGACTGGAGTGGGGGCATCTTGCCTGTGTGGGTGAGATGCCCGCGCTAAATATAAAGCGTATCTATATCTACGCCATAGACTCAGTCGATCGCAAATGGAGTTTTGGAGCTTTGCGATCGACTTCGACTGAGTCTCCTGAAATTAGCACTCAGTTAAATCAGCCAGCGTTTGCAGGTTGGGCACTTCTAGATTGGGTTGGGCGATCGCTGGTAAAGCAGCCCCCGAACCCATCATCCCGGTTCTGCGGTTCACCCAAACGGTTGCCAATCCTAGTTCATTAGCAGGCGCAATATCATGGTAAATGCTGGCAGCAACGTGCAAAATTTGATCTTGGGGTAGACCGATGCGATCGAATGCAACCTTAAAGTTATTCAGTGAAGGCTTATAGCTTTTGGCTTGCTGCGCCGTGATGATCTGATCAAACTCAACTTGCAGATGTTGAGCAGTGGCAGCAAACAGATCATCATCGACATTGGAAATGATCACCAGTTTAAACCTTTGTTTGAGTTGCTGAAGTGCTGCAACGGTGTCAGAGAAAGGTTGCCAGTGCTGAATTGAGTTCGGCAAGGCAGCCTGCTCTGCTGGCGTAGGCTGAAAGTGGAAGCGATCGCCAAAATCGCTGGACTACACCCTGCAAAACCTCTCGATAGGATTGATAAATTTGTTCTTCAGTTGATTCAAATTCTGCAAAATATTCCAGAATTTGCTCATCCTCTAACTGAATTTCATGGCTGTTGAGAATGGGTTTTAAGGCAGATAGCATACCGTTTTCCCAATCAATCAAAGTTCCGTAACAGTCAAAGGTCAATGCTTGATATTGATCAAAGTTCAGCATAGGTGCGATCGCCTGTATGAGTTCTTGTATGAGCTAAAGGATCTGCCGCAAAAATTCGCGATTCGTCTCGAAATGATTTGAATTCCAGAGCATTGCCGCTGGGATCTTGAATGAAGAGGGTCGCCTGTTCACCCACTTCACCCTGGAAACGTAGATAAGGCTGAATCAAAAAGGGATTTCCTGATACTTTAATCGTTCAACAAGTTGATGCCAAGCTTGCCAATCGACAATCACACCAAAATGCCGGACAGGTACACTTTCACCATCTACGGGATTCGTTGTAGCTAGGTCACTTACTAGTGTGAGATGAGCCGTGATTTGGTGTCCGTAAAAATCGAAATCAATCCAGCGATCGCTGGTTCGGCCCACGGTACATCCCAATATATGGCAGTAGAATGACCGTGTTTTCTCTAAATCAATAACCGGAAAAGCCAAATGAAAGCGAGGCATAGGAGTCGTCATAACTAGAATTTTTCTGAGGATTTTTCTAGGGATTTTTCTGATGTTTTTAGGTGTTGAATCAGCAGTTGACCTTCAGTGTTGTGGGATTTGGCCATCTCTTCGGCGATCGCCGTATCACCAGAGCAAATAGCTTTGACTAGCTGAATATGTTGCTCAACCAGTTCATGGCGATCGGCTTGTAGCGCATTGCAAGAAGCAATGTACAGCCGAATCTGTTGCTCAACAATTTGGTACTGTTGCTGAAGACGACGATGATCCGAAAGCTGAAAGATAGTTTTGTGCAGGCTAAAGTCAGCATGGGCGATCGCCTGCCAATCGTCTGCTTGGGCAACCTGGATCAAATCTTGTAACGCTGTTTCTAGAAGGATTGCCTTAGCAGGTGTCATTGCTGCGGCGGTCAACCGAGATGCCAACCCTTCTAGGGTATTTCTTAAGGTGTAAAGCTCCCAGGCATCTTGGGCGGTCAGTCCAACTACTGTACAGCCACGATAGGGAAACTGGACAACTAGTCCTTCATAAATGAGTTGCTGTAAGGCTGAGCGAATGGTACCCCGACTGAGGTTCAACCGTTCTGATAGCTCAATTTCTAACAGGCGTGAACCGGGAGCTAGCGCACCGTCTAGAATCTCGTCTCGCAAGACATCAGCAGCCTGGACATCCAAACTTCGGGGAATAATCGGCACAGGCGATCGCTTTTCTTTGGCGTTCATCGGGCTTAATTGTGGGCTTAATCTCGATAAGAGGGATCATCGCGATCGAGCAAGCGGAGCAACGCTCCCCATTGCAGTTGTCCTAAGTTATCCATATTGATATCCTGCTGCTGAGCCGATTTTTCACAGACTGCCACAGGTGGAGTAATCACTTTACTGCCGCTCGATTGCGCTAGGATTTGAATCTCGCAGGATTTCTCCAGATAGTACATGAGCACAAACGCTTCAGGAATGGTTCGTCCTAAAGTGAGTAACCCGTGGTTTCGCATAATCATCACTTTGCGATCGCCCAAATCTTCTACTAAGCGTTGTTGTTCTGCTAGCTCCAGCGAAACTCCTTCATAGTCGTGATAGGCAACCTGGTTGTAAAACTGTAGGGCAAATTGTGAGACTGGCAGCAGTCCGCACTCTAGGAGAGAGACGGCGGTTCCGTAGCGCGAGTGGGTGTGCAAAACACAGGTAATGTCTTGTCTGGCTCGCTGAATCGCACTGTGAATGACGAACCCGGCTGGGTTGGCGGCCCAATCGCTATGCCCCACAATATTGCCTGCTAAATCAACCTTGATTAGGCTAGAAGCCGTAATCTCGTGGAACATCAGTCCGTAGGGGTTGAACAGAAAATGATCTTCGCCGGGCACACGGACTGAGATGTGCGTATCCACTAGATCGGACATGCCGAATTTATCAATGAGCCGGTAAGTAGCAGCAAGCTGAACTCGTAGCGTCTGTTCATCGGCCGCTGAGGTTGGCGGCATACAGGATTGAATGGTGAGATCGATGGGCTTGAGCATACATGAAATGTAAAATTGTAGATTGTCAACAATTTACATTATGGTTTCCTTAGATTTCTCACCTCACAACGGCGAAGACTTAATTCTTCAAATAACTTAATAGATTCCTCATAATTTTAAAGATAAGGTTAAGTTAACTCCAAAGAATGAAAGATAAATTATTTTTATTTTCAGATAGGATTTTAATTCACACTTTTACACGAGGAATAAACATGATTGCGACAAACATCTACTACCTTAGAGTTGAGCCTGAGACTCGTGACCACAAAGGTAAGTTTTGTGGACGACCATGTTTACAAGCTGATGGGTATTGATCAATCTGGTTGGGCTTTGATCTGCCAAGATGAAGCAACTTGTCATTATGTAGATCCTGACTCTTTACAAGAAATTTCTGAGCAGGATGAGCGCTAGTCAAGATTCATGCAAAACTACTGATATCAATTAGGCTCAGCATCTTGCAAGATCGAAAGTTGAGTCATTAGGGTGTGCGAAGCGCGCCCTAATGACTCGAAACCCAGAATTTTTTGATTGACTGAAGATGACTGAGGCTCTTGATGGAATGGGAAGATTACGCCTACTCTAACTTCGACGTGCACCAGTGTAGCGCTTGCCTGATCTGTGGGAAATACAACCACATCGCTGATGTTGACATGGGGCGGGCGGGTAGCACAAAACAAGACAATATCTGCAATATCTTCGGGCGATAGCGGTGTTACACCCTGGTAAACCTGAGCGGCGCGGGCTGCATCCCCATGAAACCGCACTTGACTAAACGCAGTTTCCACCATGCCTGGATCAACAGAACAGACCCTTACAGGCGTGCCCAGTAAATCCATTTTTAACCCTTCAGAGAGGGCGCGTACAGCGGCTTTGGTAGCGCAATAGACATTGCCACCTGGATAGGTCTGGTGTCCGGCGATCGATCCCATATTAATGACTTGTCCATTGCCCCGGCTCACCATCCCTGGGACAATTTCGCGAGTTACATACAGCAACCCCTTGATATTAGTGTCAATCATCTCTTCCCAATCCTGGATATTGCCTTCCTGTAGTTTATCTAGACCCCGGCTTAATCCAGCGTTGTTAATCAGGATGTCAATCTGTTTCCAAGCTGCTGGCAGAGCATCAAGGCTAGTTTTAACGTGGGAGCGATCGCATACATCCAACGCCAATAGATAAGACTGTGTATTAAACTGCTGCTTTAACTCTGCGGCCAGTTCTTCCAGTCGATCCAGCCGCCGCGCTGCCAAAATTAGCTGGGTTCCTGCTTGGGCAAAGGATTGAGCGCAAGCCGATCCAATGCCGCTACTGGCTCCGGTGATTAAAACAATTTGATCTTGAATAGAAACCATGATGTGTTGATATGGGGTTCAGCTTAGTGGCGTATGCATCTCTCGTCATCCTAATTGTAAAAAACGGGTATCGAGCACCCGTGTCATACCTGCCCCCGCCTTATAGCGCTTCGCGCTTGGATAAAACCAAGATATTTTTTGAGAGTCTCGCAGAGCAAGGCTCTCAAAAAATATCCCGTACTCC
>JAAUOQ010000208.1 GCA_012034795.1 Leptolyngbyaceae cyanobacterium CRU_2_3 | reverse complement strand
GCAATTTGGGATTGCCGGATGCCGAAGTGTCTCAGAAGGTGGAAGATGCGATCGCTGCATTTAACCTAACCGATTTGGCCAATCGTCCGGTGCATCATCTGAGTTTGGGACAGAAAAGCGGGTTTCCCTGGCAGATGTGATGGTGCTCCAGCCAGAACTCTTGCTCTTGGATGAGCCAACCGCTTATCTCGATCAAATTCAAGCTCGTGATCTGATGGCAAAACTGCGTCAGATTCAAGCGATGGGAACCACAATTGTCATGGCAACCCATGATCTGGATCTGGCCTACTGTTGGGCAGACTGGATTTCATTCTTGATCAAGGGCAATTGGTACTGGAAGGAACGCCTCAAGAAGTCTTTGCTCAGCGAGAAACCCTCAAGCGGCTGCAAATGGGGATGCCCCTGGTCTTTGATGTGTTAGATAGAGTTGCAGAAGCCTTATCCAGAGATTCTGAACAAGCAGAATATCAAGTGATGGATAGTATTCCAGAACCGCTGCGAAATCGAATTTTAGATGTGTTTAGATACAGTTAAGTTGAGACACAGTTAACAGGAGAGAGACTGAGCCGTAATCAACTCGATGATATGCTTTCTTCGATCGCCCCTAATGATTGCAAAGAGAAGCGTTGAGCATCTGTTAGCCCTATGACTCCTGTAATATTCATCTTTTCATAGGGACGATCGGCTCTTAAGCTTTGCAGAAATTTTCCGGTTTGGGCATCCCAGAGTCGAATGGTTTGATCAGCACTGCTGCTAGCTAAGATTTGACCATCGGGATGCCATGCTACTGACCAGATTTGGCTAGTGTGTCCTGGGAGGGTATATAAATTCTCACCTGTTTCTGCATCCCAGAATCGAACTGCCAAGTCATCACCTCCGCTGGCCAAGGTTCTACCGTCCGGACTCCACGCTACTGCCCAGAGCGCCTGCTCATGCCCTGGTAGCTCTTTCAAGCAGGTGGCACCCATTGCATCCCATACTCGCACTAAGCAGTCAGACCCTCCGGTCAGCAGCCAGGGTTGGGTTGGGTGCCAGGAAAGCGATCGCACCGCCGCTTGATGGTGCAGCACTTGCAAACATTTGCCCGTTGCTACATCCCAAATTCTCACTGTTTGATCATCGCTGCCACTGGCGAGCAAACATCCATCTGCACTCCACGCCACTATCCAGACCGAATTCTGATGTCCTTCCAGCACCTTAAGGCGCTGTCCAGATGTCCCATCCCAGATTAAAATGACATAGTCTTGGGTGCAGCTTGCTAGAGAAGTTCCATTAGGATGCCATGCTACTGCCCAGACCCAACTAGTGTGGGCCAAAATCTTGCGACATTCCCCAGTCAACACATCCCAAATTCTCACCGTTTGATCATCACAGCTACTGGCGATCGTGTTTCCATTCGGATTCCAGGCAACACCCCACACTAGATTTCCATGACCGTAGAGCGTTTTGAAGCAAGTTCCAGTTTTTGCATTCCACAACCGCACGACCTGATCATCACACCCACCCGCCAGAACCTGACCATCCGGACTCCAGGTCAGTGACATGACCACACTCGTATAGCCAGCAACCGTGCGTTGACAATTCCAAGTGTCCACATCCCAAATTTTGATGGTGCGATCGTGGGAAACGGTCACCACGGTTTTGCCATTTCGACTCCAATCCACGCTCCAAACCCAGTTCGTGTGATCTGTCAGCGTTTTGACACATTGCTGAGTTTGCCCATCCCAGATTCGCACTGTTTTGTCGTGAGAGGCACTAGACAGGTGCCGCCCATCAGGACTCCAAACCACAGCCCAAATAGCATTTTGATGTCCTTCTAGAATCGCCAAACAATCCCCTTGCAAATTCCACAACCGGATCGATTTATCGTTTCCAGCGCTCGCCAGAATTTGCCGCTTCGGATTCCAGGCAACTGAGCGAATCAAGTCTGTATGTCCTGAAAAGCTATGAGTCTGTTTACCTGTATGAACATCCCAAATCTTGATCTGCTGATCAATACCAACACTGGCAAGCTGAGTGCCATCTGGACTCCAAGCGATTGACCAAACGGCTTCACTCTGCAAGGTTTGTAGACAGGTTCCAGTTTGAGGATGCCAGAGCTTGATGGTGCGATCAGTACTGCCACTGGCCAAAATTTTGCCGTCCGGACTCCAGGCAACGGTTCGCACCCAATTCTCATGCCCGGATAATGTGTTCAGACATTCACCAGTTTGAGGATGCCAAAGCTGAATCGTTTGATCCATATTGCCCTGAGCCAGTAGGGTGCCAGTAGGGTGCCAGGCCAGCGACCAGATCCAACTCGTTTGCCCCTGTTGCAAATTGCCCAAAGGTTGCCCATCAGAGGTTCGCCATAGCTGTACTCGCCCGTTGCCGTCCCCCGTAGCGATCGACTCACCATCGGACTGATGGACACCGACAGCACGTAACCCAACATCTGAATGAACACCGATCTAGACAGATCGGCATTTGTAAAGTTGACACGATGCAAATTTATTTTTTGCAGATCAGCTTGCCAAACATTGAGATTTGAAAAATTGTATCCTACCAGGTTAAGCCGTAGGGCATTTGACAGGTTAATCAAATTTCCAGCCGCGTATCCACTGGAATATCCCAATTGAGTATGCAGCCGTTCTAAAATACTTTGAAAGCGCTGTTCTAAGGAGATCGTATTAAAGTTCTCTTGCAGTTGGCTGGCAATGGGTTGCAAAATCAGCCGTAACTGACTGTCCCGAATATAGTCTTTGGCCGTTGTTTTAATCAGTGCGTAGCGGATGAAACTGGAGAGTTTTTCGGTAATCAGTTCAGCAGCCATCAGGCTAATCAAGGTATCAGTCACATACTCCATCACAACGGGTTGCTGGGTATAGTTGCCCGATGTTGTTTCAATGAGCGATCGTCTCCCCAGAGATCGCAGGACTTCTAGTAAACCCTGTTTGGCTGTTGCCCCTAGCAAATCGCTCTGGAGTCGCTCAGCGAAACAAATTCCCGATTGATCCGCTAGCCAATACATCACCTCTTGTTCCAAGTCCGATAGGCGATCGAACTGCCGTGCCAGCAAGTCGCGAATATCGTCAAATACCAGCGCGGTTTTTTGTTGCTGTACATACGCCAAAAAAGTAGAAATGTTGCCATCAAACAGATCTTCGATCGCCGCTGCCACGATTTTTAGCGCTAGCGGATTACCCGCATAGTGCTGCACTAAAGTTTGCCAGTCCGAATCGGGCGCAGCAAAAGCCCTGCGCTGTTCCACCACTGCCTGTCCATCATGAGCATTTAGCCCTGAGAGCAGGAGTGATCGCACAGACGACTGGTTGCCTTCAGCCAAGGCAATTTCTCTCGGCTTTTCCCGACTGGTGATCAATAAGCAACTCTGGTGTCGCAGTTCTCCAACCTGCCGCAACAATTCGCCGTAGCCTTCATAGCCTGGTCGGTATTGTCCTACTCGCTCACCGGGCTGCAACACAGTTTCCAAGTTATCCAAAATGACCAAACAACGGGATTGCCGCAGATAATGCAGCAGGCGACCAATCCGACCGTTAATGTCAGGGGGCAGAGTGGCAGCAGTCTCCTGTTGATCCGAAAGAAATTGAATCAGATCGGTGAGGAGCGTTTCAATTGGGGGAGCGTTGCGGAGCGATCGCCAGATGATGTGGGTAAAAGGGGGAAAAGCAGGAGAAGAGGAGACAGAGGAAGAAGCGCTCTTCTGTTCTACCCCTTTGCCCCGCTGCCCCCCCTCTCCATCGCGAGCTGTTGCCCTGCTTTTATGGATAAAGAACTCTTGCCAATGCCACCCATGCCTTGCACTGCAACGAGCCGACAGCCATCTTGCCTGACCCACTGCATGAGTTGGGTTAATTCTTCAACTCGTCCATAAAACTGGGAAACATCCATCGCTTCGCCCCAATCTTGTTGAGATTGAGACAGCGCTTTTTCTAGTGTGGCGATCGTGATGGCATCAACGGGTGAAGTTAAGTCATGGGTAGTTTCGGGTGGCTCTTGTTCTAAAGGTTCAGCTAGCGATTCAGAGACCAGGGACAGCTCGGCTGGATTGGCGAGAGAGTCATCCAGCCGACTGGGTATTGAGTGAGACAAAGTGCGTCCATAGCGTTCAACTGCGGCTTGCAGATTGCTCTTTGTCACCTCTTGCTGCATGACTTCAGAGAGCAGCTTCCAAAGCTTAAAGCCCACGTATTTCAGATAGGTTTCGTCATAGCGGGTTTCGGTAGCCATTTTGGCATAGCTGCGATTTTGCCAGGATTGCCGAAACACATACTCTTGAACATTATTCAGGCCTTTGGAACCCAAGACATTGTCAACGATCCTCAGAGCCTCTTCAATATCCATGCCAACGTCATTACAGGAAACGCCAATTTTCTCCTAACTTTATCAGACTTTATCGGACTTTCTGGATCTTCAAATTCAAAAAGTTAGCAAAAATTACTGATTGGCTCCGTAAAAACACCTGTCTTTCACTAACTTTTTCTAATTAGCATTGCCTGGCCAATTTCGTATTGTAGATACATGAGGGTAGCCAAGCGGTGAAAGCCTGACAGGGAAAGCGATTCAACAAGATTTTCCCTAGCGATCGGCAAAACTTCAGCGATTGATTTTAGCCATTGATTCAGCGGTGAATTTTAGCAAGCCATTGCGATGGCTGCGATCGCGCTGGACATTACCGATTTACGACCTCACAAACAACACCACAATTAAGGAGAAACGATCATGGTTCGATTTGTCAAAAAGGGGATGACGGCCCCAACAAACTTGAGTTCGGCGCTTTTGCTCAAGATATCTTCGGTTTCGGTGGTAACGATACGCTATTGGGTGGGAATGGCGACGATGGGCTTTTTGGAGGCGACGACAACGACAAACTGTATGGGGGAAACGATAACGATACCCTGGAAGGGGAAAACGGCAATGACTTGCTTAAAGGAGAGAACGGTAATGATTCGCTGCGCGGCGGACAGGGCAACGATACGCTGCGTGGGGGCGACGACAACGACAAACTGTATGGCGATGCAGGTAATGACAGTTTATATGGCGACGATGGCAATGATTTACTCAAAGGCGGCACCGGCATTGATCTACTGAAAGGGGGCAGCGGCAACGACACCCTCAGAGGCGAGGCAGACAACGACACCCTCAGAGGCGATGGCGGCAATGACCTGTTGGAAGGCGGCACTGGCTTAGATACGCTGGAGGGCGGCGACGGCGTGGATACCCTGAGAGGAGGGGATCAGAATGACAGCCTCAATGGTGGCTCTGGGCGAGATAGCCTGTTTGGTGATGCAGGCAATGACATCCTAGATGGCGGAACTCCTAATGTTTTCTTAGAAGATGGGGTGACAGGTGCTCTCGATACGATGGCGGGCGGCATTGGTAACGATACCTATATCGTCGATCATTTCGACGAAACGATCACAGAGCTTGCGAATGAAGGAACTGATCTGGTTCGACTAACTCAAAACAGGGGTGGCAATGCCAACTCTGTTTACGCGATGAGCGCCAATGTGGAAAATCTGGAGGTCTCTGTTTCTGGAGGTGCCAGAGTTAGGGGAAATGAACTCAATAACTTGATTACGGGTTCCAATTTTCAAGACAGTTTGTTAGGTGGGCTAGGCAACGACACCCTCAACGGCGGTGACAATAGCGATCAACTGTTGGGTGAGGAAGGTATTGATGTCTTAGATGGTGGGAATGGGGCCGATCGCCTTAGTGGTGGGCAAGGCAACGATACCCTCAAAGGCGGGCTAGGCAACGATACCCTGAACGGAGATGCGGGGGTCGATCGCCTGGAAGGGGGCGATGGCAATGACACATATAATTTGCTTGAAGCTGCTGACACGCTTGTAGATACTAGCGGTATTGACCTGATTACAAGTCAAGGTAGCTTCTCCCTCGCCAACTTTAGCGCGATCGAAAACTTACAGTTGTTTGATGGAGCAGTCGATCCCAACAATGGCAATGTTCTGCCGACAGACTCTAACGGCACAGGCAACGCCCTCAACAACACAATCTTTGGTTCTCAAGGAACCAATATTTTGAGCGGTGAAGCGGGTGATGACACCTTAATTGCCAAAGGAAATGCCGATCAGCTCCTGGGCGGTACGGGGAACGATGTTTTAGTCGGCGGTGGCCGCGACACGGTCATGACAGGCGGTTTGGGCAATGACCTGTATCAGATTGAATTTCAGCTAGCAGGGTTCATCAATCCCAACAACGTTCCCGATACCAATCCTCTATCACTTTTCGCATTCGGCAATCAAGTGATCAACATGGATGCAGGACAAGATACCCTGCTCCAGAAGGATAGCATCAATGTCACCACGACTGTAAATCAGTTCACCAGAGGGGCAGGGGGTGACTTCATCTCCTTCCAAACTAGCGCCAACGTTGCTTTGAATTTGGATGTTGTCACCGTGGGTAGCAATACTGAATTCCGAGCAGGGGATGGAATTGCTGGCAATGCTGGCTTTGGCGCAGGACGATTGTTATCAACCCTGGTAGGAACGACTGGATTCGATGCAGGTAACATTGGCGCGAATACATCTGCTGGAAACCAAGCGACGTTTACCTTCAGCTAAAACTGCTTAATTTTGCGGGCTGCAAGGGACGAGCAACCCGTTGCACTTTCAGCTAGTCGGTGCCACAGGATTTAAGCCAAAAAATTGCAGACGATGTGGCACCAAGTAACGTTGGCGTTTTCTCCTTCAGCGAGGCGGTCGGGTGGGCAATGCCCACCAACCCTACCTCGCACTAGATTTCATTCTTTCGCCTCAAGTGCTGTATAAACAAATCGGCTTAACGCTTCTCTTCTTTTCCAGTATCGCAGTCACAATCGGCTTGACCTGCTTACCCAGTTATTTTGTTACACCAACGCTCTCTACTCAGGCAGGACATCATTCCTCTCTTCTTCCTCGGTAAATGTCATATGCGTATTCTTTTTTTACACTCTAGTTTCCCTGGACAGTTTCGTCATCTCGCTACTGCGCTAGCCCAAGATCGCAATCATCAGGTGGTGTTTGCCACAATGCGTCAGGAAGGTAGCATTCCTGGAGTACACAAAGTTCTCTATCAAGAGGCGCGATCGGTCAGTTCCAAAACTCATCAATATGTTCGCAGTTTGGAAAGTGCCGTGTTGCAAGGCCAAGCAGTGTATCGGCTGGCACAAGCGCTCAAAGCGCAAGGGTTTGTGCCCGATGTTGTTTATGGACACTCTGGCTGGGGTTCAACGCTGTTCATCAAAGATATTTTCCCCAACGCCCAACTACACTGCTACTTTGAGTGGTTTTACCATGCCCACGGTAGTGATGCCGATTTTGATCCGAGCCAACCGCTGAGCATTGATGCTGAAGCTCGGATTCGGATCAAGAATGCCCCAATTTTGTTGGATTTGGCAAGCTGCGATCGCGCCTTTGTCCCACCCATTGGCAAAACAGCAGTTCCCCAGTGAGTATCACAACAAACTCAAAGTTCTGCACGATGGCATTGATACGGGCTATTTCGCTCCCAAACCGGATGCAAAGCTGGTCATTCCTGAGATGGGGTTAGACTTATCCCACGTAGACGAACTCGTCACCTACACCACCAGAGGCAT
>JAAUOQ010000207.1 GCA_012034795.1 Leptolyngbyaceae cyanobacterium CRU_2_3 | reverse complement strand
GTCGAAACACCACCCCCGCGACGAATGGCCAAGACATACAGTCAGCCCCACTTGCCCCGGTTGCAAAAAGACCAAGCCCACCTGCGCCCAATCCACAGCACCATCCCCATAAAATAGACTGCTTTTTTGCCCACTCTGGCACTAACTGCACTCCAGACAAATAGCATCAGCAAAGCGGTGGCTTGTACCACCAGTGCCACTAGCGTAAAGGCACTGGAAGACAGTCCCATCCAGTTGACTACAAAGTAAGGCAGGACGGCTGCTGTAATCTGCACACCCAACCAGGAGCAAAGGTAGATGCCAATCACAAATAGAAAAGGACGATTGCTGAAGACAATTTTGAGTTGCGCCAAGAAGGGCAGTGACTCGGAAGCATTAGGCAGGACGGCCGATCGCCCTGCCACCGACCGAGTACGGGCGATTGTGCCAAACACACACCAGTAGAGGGGCAGCGTGGAGAGCACGGCACAGATTCCGCCCAATACCTGATATTGCTGTTGCGGATCTGCCACCATTTTGAAGATCACCTGCGCCAAAATCAGCGAGAAAATGCTGCCGCTGATGGAGAAAGCAAATCGAAAACTGTTGAGACTGGTGCGCTCGTTGTAGTCTTGGGTTAACTCTGGGGTCAGTGCCGTGTAGGGCAAGTTGACCATGGTATAGAAGGTGTTAAACAGGACGGCAATCAGGATGTAATAGCCAAACAACCCCCATTGATTGGCTGCTGCATCTTCTCCAAACTTGGGCACAATCCACTGGAGAAAAAACGTCATGCCAAACGGAATGGCTCCCCACAACATCCAGGGGTAGCGCCGCCCCCATTTGGCTGAGCGCGTGCGATCGCTCATCATGCCGACAATTGGGTCATTAATGGCATCCCAGATTTTGCCAATCATCAAGATGCTGCCTGCCAAGCCTGCATTCAGCCCTGCCACACTGGTAAAGAAAAACAGCAAGAAAAATGCCAGAATATTGGCAGTGATAGCAGGGCCTAAATCCCCAGCCCCATAGGCCAGTTTAGTGCTGAGGTTCATGGGTGGATCAGGCACAATTGAGGGAGGAGGTTGCTTCATAGTGAGGAGGAGGGTAGAACAGACTCTCATTAAACCAGACTTCTGAAAGATGCCTCTCAATCTTGTTGGGTTCTTCTGGTTCTTATTGGTTCTGGGACTCTTTAGATTCCGTTACAAGGGCAGTTGCCATCGATCTGCTGCAAGCACGAACTTTAAGAATAGAACTCTGAAGATAAAGTTCATTTGAACTTCGAGAATTCTGCATCTCCCTGCTACACCTCTTCCCTTGCACCCATGCCCTAAAATAGAATCTCAGCTAGCAGGAGGAGCCGCCAGCAATGGCATCGCCAAAAGTTAAATCGCTGATGCAGGTTATTCGCAAAGCAGAGCTTTCTGGAGAAGAGTTGCGAGAGCTAGAACAGGTTATTGCTCGCATGCAGCCAGGACAGCTAGAAGAAGGGCGATCGGGACAGATCCTGAATAGCCTACCGCCTAAAATGCCGGCTAATCCAGATGAACTGAATCGAGCAATTTGCCTCTTGGGCAACCGCATCACGTCCGATCTCAAAGATAAAGCTCGGCAAGAGCTAATGTTATTGCTTGGAGTTTACCCCACCCTGGAACAGGCAGCCATTTGGAAACAAACCTTGACCAAGAAGTATAAAGAGTCAAGTGTTATGCCCGATCTACCCAAAGTTACTTCATCTAAGCTTCCATCTAAGCTTCCATCTAAGTCCGCTAGGTTTGAACAGAAGTTTGAACAGAAGTTTGAACAGAAGTTTGAAGCTAAAAAACAGAAAAAAAATAAAATCCAAGCGCAGTTTGAACACTTTAATCAAGAAGCTGATTTTCTAGAACGCATTGGGCTAGGACACCTAGCCGCCAGGCTAGAAGTTTCAGAACGGGAAGATTAAGGGCAACAGCGAGTTTTCTCAGAAAAAGAATAGGCGATCGGTAAGATTGAGCGGATAGCGACTTCTATATGAAGCTCCAAAGATCAATTCTTGAAGTTCGCTGACATTCGGCTCAGATTGTTTGACATCCACATCCCCCCTAAGATAGAAAAGTTGAGGAGTAGACCCCTGCAATGAGCAATAGGCCGGAATCGATGACTCAAGAGAATTGCAGCATTTTTTTCTGGAGTGGTCTGTTGTGTTTGATGACTGGCACAATAGTTGGACTGAGCGATCGCTATCTTTTAGGTAAGCCCATTTCTCCACTGGATGGCTTCATGGCGGGCACTGGTGCTGTAGGTTTGATGTTCCTGCACGCCAAGATTGAAGCGAGTGAAGACTGAAATTCTTAGAGAAAAATCAACCTTATTAGCCCAGATCAATCCCCCATTTTTTCAGAAATACTCCTGCCAATTTTTTCAGAATACCCAGGAGCAAAGGTAGGAAAGGCGCAGGCACTGTCAGCAAAAATCGGCGGAAAGTTTGAACATCAAAGGGCCAAACTGGAAATTCATTGGTTAGGTCATAAAAAGCTCGTAGTTCCTTAATTTTCTCAGCCCCTTTTTTGAGGGTTTCTGCGTCACCTGTAAGGCTGGAATGAATCTTTGAATAGTCTGTTTGAAACTGCTTGGCAATTTCATCTAAGAGATTTTCTTTCGCTCTTCTCATGCCTCTATGAGCCGCTAGCAAAGGCCCAAAAAAGCAAGTGATTGACAAGAGAATATCTAAAGGAATGATCAGGTGGACAAACCAATAGATTTGTCCAGTCCCTCGTGTAATAAATTGAAACTCAATGAAGCCCACCATAATTCCTAAAACGGCAGCCAGGTAAGCAGTTTTGAGGGCGTAATCACTGAGCGATCGCAGTCCTCCACAGCGATCGGGGTGCAGAGGATTCACCTTCAATTCCTTTTGTTTCAGTTCCTCTTCAAAAATACAATGCAAAATCCAGATATTGGCAATCAGGTTAAGAACTAAGACACTGCCGATGTAGATGACTCCAAACGTGGCAACTGTAATCATGAGAATCGGCAGTATGTGTGAGCTAGTCCAACTATTACTCAACTTAAATCGAGTCATATACACAGAAAGACTAAACATCGTGGCGCTGCTCAGAGCCAAGAACTTACGCCACGCAGATTTATAAGCATTAAGAGCAATTTGGTTAATCTCTCCATTTTTTAATTTATTAGTATCTGATACACCAGATTCTTTAGGATCTTGAATCATCTTATGTTCACAGGCATCGGAAGCATTTTTTCAATCTCTCCATTTTTTGATTCATTAGTATCTAATACACCAGATTCTTTAAGATCTTGAATCACCTGATCAAGGGCTTGAAAACTCCACAAGTAATACCCTGAGACAACAGGATTAATAAACAGTACCCATACCCAAGGGAACCAATCCTGAAGCAGACCCATTTGACCCGGTTTAGACCACAATGTATTGCTGAGCCAAGCAGTGAAGAGATAAAGTCCAGTTCCACAGACAATGGCTAGTATCCCAAATCCCAGGGGAGAGAGTTTATATTTTCCAATTAGTAAATTTGCAACCGGATCAAACCGGTAGAGACGAAGTTCTTGAGATTGTGCAGAGCTTGTCATATTTTTAGATATGAATTCTATTCGTTCAAATATAATCGTTCAAATTTGAATGGGCATCGTGTTCCCATAACATGCCTCCACCCCTCATCCCGGCAAGGTGCGTTATAACCATTGATATGGCTACCTCATGACTCATTTAGGATTGCTATACAAGCATGGGAGAAAGGTAATGAATAGTCGTGTGCAAGAAATTTTGAGTTGGTACGGTAGCGACAATCCAGGCACGCTAACCAACTTGGCTCGACTGCTGAATCATGGCAGACTAGCCGGGACGGGTAAGCTGGTGATTTTGCCAGTCGATCAAGGATTTGAACATGGGCCGGCTCGCAGCTTTGCGCCTAATCCTCCGGCTTATGATCCGCGCTACCATTTTGAACTGGCGATCGCCGCAGGCTGCAATGCATATGCGGCTCCATTGGGCTTTCTAGAGGCAGGAGCACGGGAGTTTGCTGGTGAAATTCCTTTGATCCTCAAGGTCAATGATCATGATGTCTTGCTGGATGAAGCTGACCCCACCCAAGCCCTGACGGGTAGCGTTCAAGATGCCCTGCGTTTAGGCTGTGTCGGAGTGGGATTCACCATCTATCCTGGCTCATCTCATCGATTTGAAATGTATCAGCAGATTCGGGCTTATGCCGAGGAAGCCAAGCGTTATGGTTTGGTGGTGGTGATTTGGTCCTATCCCCGTGGTTCTGGGTTGAGTAAAGCTGGCGAAACGGCGATCGATGTGACGGGCTACGCGGCGCAAATTGCCGCCCAACTTGGTGCTCACATTATCAAAGTGAAATTGCCTACCGATCACATTGAGCAAGACGCAGCTCGCAAGGTTTACGAACAAACGCAAATCCCGATCGCTACTCTGGCTGAGCGGGTTCGCCATGTGGTGCAATGTACCTTCGCCGGACGACGGATTGTCATCTTCTCTGGGGGGGCTGCCGAAGCAGATAAGGTATTAATCGAAGGCATTCGCGCCATCCAGGAGGGGGGCGGGTTCGGCTCTATTATTGGGCGGAACTCGTTCCAACGTCCTCAAGCAGAGGCTATCCAGTTGTTACATACCATCATGGATATTTACAGCGAATCAACTGTTCCGGCCCAAACTCCTGTACTCAACTAGCAGAACGGAGTTTTGTAGATGGCATCGCATTCCTTCTCAAAGCCCAGAGTCCCGTTTTTTAAAGTGCTTTGCGTTTGATCCTATTTTTCTGAAAAGCACCGACTTTCTAGATGAAGCGACTCAAATTCATGAACCTTGCTGAACAACTGTAACCCTCCATGACCGCAAATTACGATAGCCAAAACTTGCAAGGGCGATCGCTCTCTACTCAAAATCTGGAGATTGTAGCAACTCCCTTAACACCGTTGAACTCCTTAGAAGCGCCCTCCCAAAATCAGTCTGGACACCCTAAAGCTTTTCCTTTAGCAATGGGCAAGGTCGGCGAACGTCTGGCGATTTCCCAACTCAATGGCTCTGAAGGCACTGTGCGGCGGTTAATCGGGCTGGGATTATTGCCCGGAATTGAACTACAAATTGTCAGTCATCAAAACAGCGGGTTGGTGGTTGCCATTGCCGATAATCGCATTGGATTGGGGGTGGGGATGGCGCAAAAGATCCTTTGTATCACTGTAGTGTAGTGCCGCAGTGTAGTATCGCTTTACCTCCATAATTAGGAAGCTAACAATTAGAACCCCCATGAGTGAGAAAAAATGTCTACGTGATTTAGCAGTCGGCTCAACTGGGCGAGTCATTGGTTATGAAAAAGGCTCCCGTGCCTACAAGAGTAAGCTCCTGTCTATGGGATTGACCCCCGGAACTGAGTTTACCGTCTCTCGATATGCTCCCTTGGGTGATCCAGTGGAAATCCGAGTCCGGGGTTTCCAGCTTAGCCTCCGCAAAGATGAAGCTAGCACCCTGTTTGTCGAAGAAGTCAATGAACAGCCCAGCAGCGCTCAACAAAGCGGTGGAATAGAAATCCTCGATGTTGCAAGCAGTGATGCAGAGGAAATCACTCATGGCTAAGCAGATGATTGGGCAAATTATTGGATTGGTGGGAAATCCCAATTGTGGTAAAACGACTTTGTTTAATGCATTGACGGGTGCCAATCAGCGGGTAGGTAACTGGCCAGGTGTCACCGTTGAACGCAAAGCAGGCAAGTTCAATCACGAGGGGCAAGAGATCACCGTAGTGGATTTACCAGGCGTCTATTCCTTAGATGCAGCAGATAGCGATACAGGACTCGATGAAGCGGTTGCGCGCGATTATTTGCTGTCGGGAGAAGCCAATGTTGTGATTAACATTGTGGATGCTTCCAACCTGGAGCGAAACCTGTATCTCACCACACAAATCCTGGAGATGCAGGTGCCGATGATCATTGCTCTCAACATGATGGATGTTGCCAAAGAGCGAGAGGTGCGGATCAATCCAGATTTGCTGGCAGAGCGATTGGGCTGCCCGGTGGTTCCCATGAGTGCAACATCGGGGCAGGGAGTGGCAAAGTTGAAGGCTTGTATCCACACCCAACTGGATCATCCTACGCGACCTGCGATCGCTGTCACCTACCCTGATGCCATCGAAACGGCGATTACGGACCTGATGCCGCTCCTTCAGAAAACCAGTGCCGATCGCGCGCTCAATCCCCGTTGGACTGCCCTGAAGCTCCTAGCAGATGAAAGTGGCAATGCCCCTGAATTACAAATAGCTGACGTAGCAGAGCAGGTAGAGAAACAGCGCCAACAGATTCAGACTGCCTTAGATGAAGACGTAGACATCATCGTGGCTGATAGTCGCTACGGATTTATCCGCAACCTCACTGAGGGAGCCGCCGAACGCTTTGGAGCAGTAAAAACCACCCTATCTGACAAGATTGATGGAGTGGTGCTAAACCGCTGGATGGGCATCCCGATTTTTCTACTGATAATGTATCTGATGTTCACCCTGTCGATTAATGTCGGCGGCGCTTTCATTGACTTTATAGACGGGTTGTTTGGCACCATTTTTGTGGATGGCGTAGCCCAGGGGATGGAAAGCCTGCAAGCGCCAGGCTGGCTGATTGGGCTGCTGGCAGATGGGGCAGGCGGGGGTATCCAAACTGCTGCCACCTTTATTCCCCAAATTGGCATGATGTTTATCTTCCTGTCGGCTTTAGAAGATTCTGGCTACATGTCACGGGCGGCTTTTGTGATGGATCGACTGATGCGATTGGTAGGACTACCAGGCAAGTCTTTTGTGCCAATGATCGTTGGCTTTGGCTGCAATATTCCGGGCATCATGGCCACCCGGACGCTGGAAAATAAGCGCGATCGCATTACCACCGTCATGATGAATCCGTTTATGTCCTGTAGTGCTCGTCTGGCAGTCTATACGCTGTTCTGTGCGGCCTTTTTCCCGGTCGGCGGGCAAAATGTGGTGATGGGACTCTATCTATTGGGCATCTTAGCCGCCATTGGCACAGGCATCGTCCTAAAAAACACAATTCTGCCTGGAGAAGTTGCCCCGTTTGTCATGGAGCTACCGCCCTACCACATTCCCAGACTAAAGAGCATCTTGTTCCGGGCTTGGGAGCGAACGATGGCTTTTGTCAAAAAAGCTGGGAAGGCGATCGTCATTATGGTGATTATTCTGGGTTTTCTCAACTCAGTCGGCACAGATGGCTCTTTTGGCAAACAAGACAGCACAGACTCCATTCTCAGTACCATGAGCCGTTCCATAACGCCCGTCTTTACTCCAATGGGGATCAGCCAAGAGAATTGGCCAGCCACAGTCGGGCTGATGTCAGGGGTTTTTGCCAAAGAAGTCATGGTGGGAACAATGAGTGCTCTCTACGGAGAACTGGCCAAGGAAGAAGCCTCTACTAATCTAGCGGCTGCGGCACCTTATAGCTTCTGGGGCGGTATCGCCTCTGCCTTTGCCACTATTCCAGCAAACCTGGCAGCATTACCCCCGACACTCCTCGATCCGCTGGGGTTCAGTGCCACCCAAAACGCAGAATCTGCCCAACAAGCTGCTCAGGAGAACGGCGCACTC
>JAAUOQ010000206.1 GCA_012034795.1 Leptolyngbyaceae cyanobacterium CRU_2_3 | reverse complement strand
TTATTACTGCTACTAAGGAAGGAGCCTCTAGCGCCATGCTGGCATCTTGGGTATCTCAAGCCAGCATGAAACCCATCGGATTTACCATTGCTGTGGCCAAGGACCGGGCGATCGAATCTTTTATGCGTGTGGGCGATCGCTTTGTCCTCAATGTGCTAGAAGAAGGTAACTTTCAACCGCTGATGAAACACTTCTTGAAACGGTTTGCCCCTGGAGCCGATCGCTTTGCTGGGATCAAAACCTATGCAGCAGGCAACGGTTCTCCGATTTTGGCGGATGCCTTGGCTTACCTGGAGTGTGAAGTTGCCAGCCGTATGGAATGCAGCGATCATTGGCTGGTCTACAGCACAGTGGATACCGGACGGGTATCTAAAACAGATGGGCTAACTGCGGTTCACCATCGCAAGGTGGGCAACCACTATTAGACCCAACGTAGTGATCCTAGTTTTTATGAGGAATGGGTGATTTTTGAGAGCCGCGCACTGCGCGGCTCTCAAAAATAAAACGACTAAACCTTCGACTGTTGTGACCAGTCATCGCCAACTCTCAACGTGAAATCAGAATCCAGATCACCCGTAGAAGCGGATATTACTTGACCAAAGCCCAAGATACCCTCCAACATTGTGGCACCCTGTAAATCTCCCCGCTGCACAATGATCTGAGTCTGAGCCTCGCGCTTAGACCAATCATCTACGATATAGACGTTATTAAAGCCTTGAGATTGCAAATAGGCAGCGACTTTGCTACCCAGTGTGGGGTCGCTAGAGGCATTTTGAACGGCAATTCGGGTATTCGTAAACGTTGTTTGCTGGCTGAGAACGGCTACCGAACTGATGTCAAAAAAACTCATTCATCACCTGGTCTTTGAATTTGTATCCATTAACCAATAACTGGCCACGAACTCTTCAGGCGTGCTAAAGCGGCCCGGCAGCATCACCATCCGAAAATCATCTTGTTTTAGACCCAGCCCAAAGCCCACTAAAGACAACATCTCTTCGGGCGACAGGTTTGTATCAATATATTTTTGGAAAAGCTCGATCGCTTGAGGTAAACGGGCGACTAAGGTGGGATTCTTCAGTTTGTCTCGCAATGCCCGAATCAACTGTTGCTGACGCTGCACCCGACCAATATCCCCTTTATCATCATGTCGGAAGCGAGCAAACTCTTCGGCTTGCTTGCCACTCAGGGTTTGCTGACCTTTCTTCAAATCAATGTGCAGATTCTGAGTTTGATCGACATATTGCATATCTTGGGGGACAAATACATCAACACCACCCAGTAAATCCACCAGTTCTCGGAATGCACCGGTGCTAATTCGCACGTAGCGATCGATTGTCACACCATTGAGGTTTTGGCTAACCACCTGAGCTGCCATCTTGGAACCCCCAACTACATTGGCGTAGTTAATCTTTTCAATTCCTTCTCCGGGCAGATCAACCTGAGTATCTCTGGGAATCGATAACACATTCACCGTATTTTTATCGGGGTCAAGATGTACCAGCAGCATCGTGTCGCTGCGTCCAGAGAAAACATCTTTGGAAGGGGTATTCTCTGGTAGATCGAGGGGTAGGTCAATACCCATGACTAAGACATTGATGGGACGGCTCACCCCATAGCCCCAGAAGCCCTTGCTGCCATAATTCATCAAAAGACAGAGGCTTGTTGGCTTGGGGGGCGATCGCCGCAGGTAAGGGGGTAGTCAACGCTACCACTGCACCCACCGTTGCTGCCAGCACAGCAGCTCCGCCAAAAACTACACCTCGCAGCAGCCAACGTCCAAACCGAAGAGATGGATGAACTTGTGGTGTTTTGTCTGGCAATGAAGGGATGGCAGGCAATGGAGAGATGAGAACGGTGACCCGACTATCGTTTCCCTGACTAGATATTGGGACAGGATTGGGGTTTGAGTCTGTCTGATATTCCAACTTACGTTCTCCGTTTCACACCTTAAGCATGGGTTGTAAAAACCTGAAGCTGCCTCAGCTAAGCACTGCCAGGACCCTATTCAAACCTTAAATTTACCTTAATAAATAGCATTATGTAGTTTTGTATGTGACATTTTGCGATTCGATTATAGCCTGAAGCAGGTGCATTTCCGTCTGCCAGAAGAGACAGTTGCTCTTCAACTCACCTACCATCCGCCGACTTTTTCACCCTCTGACCCTATTAATTAATTCCTGGGTTCCGTGCTGAAACAGGTTCATAATCTTAAAGCTCCTCTGAAGATGCGGTAAAACCGTACTCTCTCCGATTTTCTCTCCCAACAAATCTTGATAGGATGAGGCGGAATTCTAAAAAAGGGTTAAAAATAGCCATGATTCCTGTAATCCTCGCGGGTGGAAAAGGAGAGCGCTTTTGGCCCCTGAGCCGCAAACATCGTCCCAAACAGTTTTTGAGTTTAGATGGGAGTGGCAAGAGTTTACTACAAGCCACGGCAGCTCGGCTCCTGAATTTGGCAGGCGGATGGCAAGGATTATGGGTCATCACTGCGGCACATCTAGAGCAAGGGGTGAAACAGCAACTCCCCGATTTGCCGCTCGATAATTTACTCGTAGAAGTGGAAGGGCGAGATACGGCACCCGCTGTGGCTTGGGCAACGCTAGAAATTGCCCGTCGGTATGGGGAAGACACTCTGATTGGCTTTTTTCCTGCGGATGCTTGGATTGGCGATCCAGAAGCGTTTTGCAAAACTCTGGAAGCTGCCGCAGAATTGGCAACGGCTCAGTCGGCGATCGCCACCCTCGGCATTACCCCGGCTTACCCTGCCACAGGCTACGGCTATATTGAACAGGGTGAAAAAGTGGGCTTATTTGGGGAGTGTGCAGGCTACAAAGTTAGCCGCTTCACCGAAAAACCTGACTTGGCAACGGCTGAGCAATTTCTAGCGACCGGCCGATTTAGCTGGAATGGCGGCATGTTTATCTTTCCGGCGGGGGTGATGCTAGCAGAACTCCGCACCCATGCGCCCGATATTTTGTTGCCTCTAGAAGCACAAGGGGTCTCCTGCTATCCCAACCTGCCTAAACTCAGCCTGGATTATGCAGTTATGGAGAAAACCGAGAAAGCGTATGTTTTGCCCGTCCCGTTTAGCTGGGATGACTTAGGAGATTGGAATGCGATTGATCGGCTGCTGAAGGACGGTAAGCCCAACGTAGAACTGGCACAACACATTGGACTAGACACTCAAGATGCTTTAGTATACTCCTCCGATGCCGATGAGCTAATTGTCACCATCGGTTTGGAAGACACTGTGATTGTGCGAGATGGCAAAGTAACATTAATTGTCAAGAAAAATCGTACGCAAGACATCAAGCAAGTGCTGAAGCAAATCCAGGCAAATCCTGAGTTAATCAATTTGCTATAGCCATCCTCAATGTCATCACGAGAAAATCCCAAAGGATCTGGGGGACTGTGTCCCCCAGGAGACCGCACTCCCTCCAACCCCTTCTCACAAATCATGTAGAGACTGCTATGTTGGGTTTCGCTTTGCTCAATGCCAACCGACAAAAATCAAAGATTTCAGGAGCTTTGTCAGTCAACCCGCTCCAAAACTCAATATTGCATCTTGCTAGTCTGTGCCCAAACTTATGTCAAAATGTAAAGCGTGTGGATTGCCGACTCTCTAGACACTATTAACACCCCGACCTGCGTTGCCCTAGGAAATTTTGATGGACTTCATCAAGGGCACCGACAGGTGATCCAGCCCATTTTTTCTCCTGCTTCAGCAGGTTCTCTTGAGCTTACTCCGCAGCTATCCCATCCTTTAGCAACAGCCAAGCCTTTAGCAACTGTTGTTACCTTTACGCCTCATCCCCAGGAGTTTTTCACAGGAAAAAAGTCGGGCGCTTTTAACGCCCCTACCCGAAAAAGAGCACTACCTGAAAGCGTTGGGAGTTGAGCAACTGGTACTCTTACCGTTTGACCGGGAATTGGCTAGCCTGACCCCAGAAGACTTTGTTGGGAAAATCTTAGTACAATATTTGCAAGCCCAACAGATTAGTGTAGGGCAGGACTTTCGGTTTGGCCGTCAACGCGCAGGCACGGCCGAAACTCTGCGGGCGATCGCCGCTCATTATGAGATCCCTGTGGTGATCACGCCGCTCTTTACCTGTGAGGGCGATCGCATCAGCAGTTCTGCGATTCGCCAAGCCTTGGAGCAGGGCAATGTCCAGTCTGCCAATCAACTGCTAGATCGGCCCTACACCCTCATCGGAGAGGTCGTGCAAGGGCAGCAGCTTGGCAGAACCATCGGGTTTCCAACAGCCAATCTTCAGACACCGCCAGACAAGTTTTTGCCTCGACAGGGGGTGTACAGCGTCTGGGTGCAGATCGGCGGCTGGCATAACCCAGCAAAGCCTCTGCCGGGTGTGATGAATATTGGCAATCGCCCAACTGTCAACGGCACCCAACAAACGGTGGAGATTCATCTTCTAGACTGGGCAGGCGACTTATACGGGCAAACACTGGTGGTGCGCCTAGAAAATTTCTTGCGACCGGAACAAAAATTTAGCTCCCTAGATGAGCTAAAGACGCAAATTGCCCAAGATAGTCAGGTGGCGCGATCGCATTTGCTAAGTAGGTAAAGCCCAAAGAATATAGGTGAAGCCCAAAGAATATAGGTGAAGCCCAAAGAATATAGGTGAAGCTCAAAGGATATTGTTAAGGCAATTTCCGTGCGGAATCAATTTGCTTTAAGAGAGTAGCGTTTGGGGAATACTGCCATCATAGAGCGGTGGGCTGATTCTTAGTTGCCAGCCGCTTGGCTTCCATTTCTCCTGAATCCCTACTTCAATTATTGACTTATCTTATTGACCCCCATGAGAGAAAGCATTGACCGGCTCACCCAGAATTTGGGACAGACAATCGTTGGTAAACATGAGGCAATTCAGCTTGTACTAGTCGCGTTGTTGTCTGGCGGACATGCTTTATTGGAAGATGTACCCGGTGTGGGCAAAACTCTGCTCGCAAAAACACTGGCCCGCTCAATTGATGGGCGGTTTCAGCGGATTCAATGTACGCCTGATCTATTACCGGCGGATGTGACGGGAACCAACATCTGGAATCCACGAACGGGAGAATTTGAGTTTTTGCCTGGGCCCGTTTTTGCCAATGTGCTGCTCGCCGATGAGATCAACCGGGCGACTCCCCGCACCCAGTCTGCCTTACTGGAAGTCATGGAAGAACATCAGGTGACCAGTGATGGGGTGACCCGCCCTGTCCCCGATCCGTTTTTTGTGATTGCCACACAAAACCCTGTGGAATATCAGGGCACTTTCCCTTTGCCCGAAGCACAAATGGATCGGTTTGCTTTGTCTCTGAGCCTTGGCTATCCCACGGAAGCAGAAGAACTGCAACTATTGGAGCGCATTCAACAGGGGATTAAGGTTGAAGAACTCCAGCCTTGTCTTTCACTACTGGCGGTTCAGGAGTTGCGGCACCTGTGTCGGCAGGTCAAAGTAGAATCTCACTTGCGACAATACCTGCTTGATCTAGTCAGGGCAACTCGTCAAGATGAGGATGTGCTGCTGGGAGTTAGCCCTAGAGGAACGGTTGCCCTGCATCGAGCAGTACAGGCTTTGGCCTTCCTGGATGGACGCGATTACGCCATTCCAGATGATGTGAAATTTCTGGCACCTTATGTCTTGGCTCATCGGATGATTCCTAGCGGAGGACGCCAGTCCAAGTTGGTAATCGATCGCCTTTTGCGATCCATCCCAATTCCTTAACCCAATGATTACCCCTAACCCAATCAACTCAGGTTAGGGTGGGAGCAGACACAGCAGATTCTGGGGAATATCTGTCTAACACCTGATGGGTTGAACTCCTACTCCTGCGTGATCGTTTAGCTTTAGATATTTCCTACATTGTCCCGCTTTCGCTATACGCTACTCCATCTCTCCAATGGTCGTCTGCTAGGGCTGGCGATTCTGATTCTGGCTGGACTGGTTTACGGGCTACTGCTGTTGTATGTGCTGTTTCGGCCTGTCATGCCACATTTACTAACTGATCCATTTCTGCAACTGCCGACTGCTAACGCAGTGCGAGTGGTTTGGTTCACCGAGTTTATAGGCTCCCAGCATCACGTAGAGTATGGCAGTACCCTGGAGCAGCGGGCGATCGCCACCACTCGCCAGTTGAGCCGGATTCGCGAAGATCAACAGTCTCAGGTTGGGGCGCAAGTAGAAGAGGGACAGGTTTATCAAAAGCCAACAACGCGCAACATTTGGCGGCATGAAGCAGAAGTGAAAGGTTTAACGGCTAATACGCGCATTCCCTATCGGGTGGTGAGTGTGCGAGAAGATGGGCAAACCGTGAGCAGCGATCGCTTCACCTTAGCGCCCTCGCCGACTGCTGCAACGCCTTTGAAGATTCTGCTGACTTCAGATCATCAACTGAAACCGATGACCCCTGCCAACTTACAAAAGGTGGTCGAAACGATCGGACAAATAGATGCTGTGTTCTTTGCAGGAGATCTGGTCGATACGGCCGATCGCGCTTCTGAATGGTTTGATAACAACCAGGGCAGGGCTTTTTTCCCTAGCCTTCAGGGTCGGGCGAGCTTTGAGCTAGAAAAGCAGGGCAGCAAAACCCGCTATACGGGGGGTGCCATTATTCAATCGGCCCCTTTGTTCCCAGCGATTGGCAATCATGAAGTCATGGGTCGGTTCTCATCTGAGGAACCCTGAGTCAGCAGTTCAACGATCCGTATCCGCGCCCGGCAGCTAAACAGCTTTATGCAGCGATCGCCCCTCAAATTAATCCCCATGCCGACCCCGTCATTCAGCAAGCTTGGCTGAAAAATAATAGCTTTAACGTGGATACCTATGAAGAAATATTCAGCTTGCCCAGTGATAGTCCAGGCGGCAAAAAATATTATGCTGTCACCTTTGGCGATATTCGGTTGATTTGCCTGGATGCTAGTGCCATTTGGCGATCGCCAGCCTAGACGCTGCCGCTAGAGGCCGATACCGTGAACGCGATGAAGACTTGACAAACCCAACCCAATGGGGCTACGGACAGCATCTATTTGAACCGATCGCCGCAGGTAGCGCTCAATATGAGTGGCTGAAGACAGAATTGACTCGCCCAGAGTTTGTTCAGGCGAAGTATAGGGTCGTCATGTTTCACCACCCGCCGCATTCGCTGGGAGATAACATTGTTCCGGCTTATACCGATCCAGTGCAGATTATCGATCGCTTTGCCGATGGGCAGATCAAGGCTGTGCGTTATGAGTACCCAATCGAGTCGGATTATCTGATCCGGGATGTGATTCCGCTGCTGGAAAATGCAGGAGTACATCTAGTGTTCTATGGACATTCTCATCTGTGGAATCGCTTTGTTAGCCCAACCGGAATGAATTTTTTGGAAACCTCCAATGTGGGCAATACCTATGGAGCCTACCTAACGCCCAAACGCCGTCAGATTCCGATTGGCTATGACGCAGCCTATGCCGCATCAGGCAATCCAAATGGATTGGCGGCTGTGATGCCCAACATTAGCCCAGTGATCGATGAAGCAGGCTATCCGCAGCCCTACATTGCCAACAATGACATCACTGCGTTTAGCATTCTCAACACAGACACGGGCAGTGTCAGCAGCTATTACTTCGATACCACCCAG
>JAAUOQ010000205.1 GCA_012034795.1 Leptolyngbyaceae cyanobacterium CRU_2_3 | reverse complement strand
GCGTATGGGCACAAAGCCATGCAGAAAAGGGCGTTCCGAGTCTTGTCCATTTGTGTCCAGCCCCCTCCCTTGCCTTTTCTGTATTGACTTGTCTGGTTAAATGAGCCGCGACTGCACTTAGAGAAGGCAAATCTTGCAATACCTCTACAGCACTCTGATAGCGAAGGTTAATACTTCTCTGCAACAGCTTATCCAACACTTTTCGCAGCTTACTCGTCAGCGGCTGGCTCAAATATTGCCGCCAAACCCAAGCATCTTGGCTAACGGAATACAAATCGAAAGGGTGCATTCCTGTCAACAAATGAATGCAAGTGACGCCCAAGCTGTAGAGATCGCTCGCAAAAACAGCTTTGCCCATGGTCTGCTCTGGAGACACATACCCAGCACTACCAATTAAAGTCCCTGTGCGGGCTAGCGCCGTTTCTGTAACAGATTTGGCTGCACCAAAATCCACTAGCACTAGTTTGCCGGTAGGCGGACGTATGACATTTTCGGGCTTGATATCTCGATGGATGACTTGGCGGCTATGGACAAATCGCAAGACAGGCAGTACGTCCTCCAGCAAACTCCAAATTTGAGTTTCGCTCCAAACACCTGCTTTCAACAAAATCTGCTCTAAATTTTGCCCTGCAATGTACTCCTGAATCAGGTAGAAAGCAGTGTTCCCTTCTCCTTGCTCTAGCTGATCCAAAAGCTGAGGAATTTGCGGATGCTGCCCTAACTCAGTCAGTTGAGATACCTCTCGCCGAAACAATTCAGCAGCTTTGGGCGCATTACCTCCCAACCTGCTGGGCAGCAGTTGTTTAATCACACAGCGATCGCCCCCCTGCTGTTCGTCGATCGCCAAAAACGTTCTGCCAAATCCACCCTGCCCGATCAGATTCAGTGCCCTGTAGCGATCGCTTACCCACAATTTCGCTCCACAGTTTTGACAGAACTTAGCCATCTCTGGATTACAAGGCTTCTGGCAAAGCGGATTGAGACAATAGCTCATGAGAGACAAAATCTGGGACAGGCTAGCTCTATCTTGACATTACCTTATCCCAAAATCGCCTCAACCCAGTTTCAACGGAGCACTGCAAGGCGAAGAGAGATAGATAGGATGCGATCTCTATCAATTATCTTTCTCACCTTCCGCTAGTCAGCTAGCCAGCTAGCCTCTATGGCAATCCCAAATCAGTCCTGAGAAACCCCAAGAGGAGTTCGGGGATGCATCCTCAACGAGGGAAGTTGCCTCCTCCACCCCTTCTCACCCATTATTTGGGATTGCTATAGGGCAATTTCACTCTTCGGGAGGATGGTACTTGCAAGAGGCAATCGCTATTCTGTGAACTATCTGATACCTAAGCAGTTTGTTCGCCCGGCAGGAAACTGTCGGGCTTCATTCACTCAAAATTGGATTGCTGATTTTTACGAATTTAACATACGGTCATGCCAAAAAATCGGTTGTCCGCATAAACAGTTCAGTCGAGAGCCACAGAATTTAGTTCCCCTAGCGCTCTATCTTTTTCAATAGACTGCTTCAACAGACTGCCCCAATTAGCCAGGCTATAGAATTAGCAAGGCTGTGGAACTCTCACAGGTTCTGACAACGCTTGAGCAATTGTTAAAATGCTTTTAGCATCTGTCACCATCCAGGCATGTCCACCCACCCAAATCTGATGATTTTTGCCAACTGGCATTTCGGAGCTATTAGCAGGCACAATCATGGAGTCAAAGGGCGTCCAGATCGAGGTGAAATTAATTTGCTCTAGCTGTTTGGCATCACGATTCAGCGCACTAAGGAACTCGCTATCGATACGCATTTGGCTAGCTCCTAGGTTAGGGCGTAGCAGTGCTGTCCAAGTGCCGTTATGTGGCGAGGAAATAGTGACAAACCGCTGCACTCGCTGAATTCCCCCCAAACGCTGCACATAGTAGCGACTGATGATGCCGCCCATGCTAAATCCAACTAGATCGATCGGTTGATTAGGCGCAAAGGTTTTTTCAACATAATCGGCAACTTGTGATGCCAATTGGTCTAGACCAACATCGCCATTATTGGGAATTAAATCAATCTGGTGGACTGACCATCCTAATTTTTCTAAGGCTGGGGCCATTCTGGAAAAAATGGCACAAGTATCATCGATCCCATGAATTAGTAGCACCGGATTCTGACGAGCTTTGTGGGGCATAGATTACGGCTAGAGAGTGACTGCTTCTAGTGTAAAAGGTAACAACTACCCTTCAAAAACCGAGTAGACAGATCTTGAACATGGCTCTCCTGTAGCACTTTTCACATAGACAAACCTCAAATTCTTTAGGAGCCTTAACATCAGCAAGATCCTGATTTACTGGTTGCCTATCACCAGTACTTCACCCTTCAACATACGCTGAGCTGCATCTAGAAGCCCTTCTTCTAAATAAGGCTTCGTGAAGTAGCCCTTTGCCCCCAGTTGAACTGCCATCTGCCGGTGGCGATCGGCTCCTCTAGACGTAAGCATAGCAATGGGCAAATGAGCCAGACTGGGATCTTTCTGAATTCGAGACAGTAGCTCCAGACCATCCATCCGAGGCATTTCGATATCACAGAACACTAGATCACAGGGCAACCCAGCTCGCAATTTTTCCCAGGCTTCCTGACCGTCGCGGGCTTGCTCTACCCGATAGCCCACTTTGTTAAAGGTCATAGACAGCAGTTCGCGCACTGTAATCGAGTCATCGACAATCAGCACAGTTGGCTCTGTCTTGAGATCGGCTGGGTCGGGCGGCAGAACTTCATCTCCTTTATCCCATAGAGAGCTACTTGCCTCTCTGCGGATACGCCCTTGGGATAGGTCAATCAATTCTAGGACATCGGCGATCGGCATAATCCGACCATCTCCCAAAACCGTTGCGCCCGCTACACCCACTGGTTTAGGCACAGGGCCTTCAAGCTGTTTAATGACAATTTCCTGTTCTCCTAGAACCTGATCCACTTGCAGCGCTAGCAAGTTGCCTGCACTGCGGAGAACGACAATGGAAATAATATCCTCTTCTTGATTGCCGCCGTAGATACTGCCACGCCCAAGAACACGGTTATAACCCAGCAAAGTCGAGAGCGTCTGAAAGGGTAACAGGGCATCACGCCAGTAGATGAAGTTGTGTCCTTCGTTATCGGTTTGAATTCGCTCTTTGGGCACGTCCAGCATATCTTCTACCCCATCCATCGGGAAGGCAACGCGGGCCCGATTACTAATGCAACATAGGGCTTTAGAGATACTCAGTGTCAACGGTAAACGAATTGTAAACGTGGTGCCTTTGCCAATGACGGAGTCAATACTAATGGCACCCCGAATCTCATTGAGATTGCTGCGTACCACATCTAAACCCACGCCACGCCCCCGCAAGTCATCCACCTGATCGGCTGTGCTAAACCCGTGATGGAATAGCAAATCATAAACGTCAAGGCGTGTCATGTCCCTGGCTTCAGCAGAAGTCATCAGACCTTTGGAAATGGCTTTTGCCTTGACTCGCTCCGGATTAATGCCAGCCCCATCATCACTTACAGAAATGATAGTTTGATTGCCTTGGTGGAACGCTCGAATTGTGATTTTTCCGGTGGGAGGTTTACCAGAGGCAACCCGCTCAGCAGGCGTTTCAATGCCATGTGCCACGGCGTTATTAACCAAGTGAGTCATGGGATCGTAGAGTTGTTCAACGATCATCTTGTCGATCAGTGTATCGCGTCCTTCAATCAGCAATTCTGCCTGCTTGCCGTACTTCAGCGAATTATCACGCACACCTCTAGGCAGACGATCGGCAGTTTGAGCAAAATGCACCATTCGGGAGCGCGTCAAACCTTCCTGAAGTTGAGTCGTGATCTGTCGGAAGTTGCGCGTCACTTGATCACTTTCTTCCACCACAAAGTCAATATCAGAAGCTGACTCCCGCACTCGGACGATCAATTCAATCATCTCTTGAGAGAGGGTATGGAAGCCTGTGAATCGATCCATCTCTAGGGCATCAAAGCTTGCCCCTGTCGCATGGTTGGGTTGTGCGGTAGAAAATCCACTGCTCTGGGGAGAAAGATGGTAGCTGCGGCGGCTAGACAACAAAGAGCTTTCGAGGAGCGATCGCTCATAGAGATCTCGCATCCGCTGACCCACATCACTCAACTGCTGGACTTGGTAGAGCAGGTTATCCAGAAACTGACGCAGGCGCTCTTGGGCTTGCTCCAGGCTATTCCGGTTAACTACCATTTCTCCAACCAGGTTATTCAAATTATCCAGATGTTTCACTGAAACCCGCATCGTTTGGTCGTTGAGGACATTACGACGAGGATTATTGCGACGATTAGTCGTACTTTGACGTGTACCTCCAGTCGATCCACCTAATTTCTGTTTAACGTCCTCTAGCATTTCTTCAAGGTCGCCAAACTCATCCTCCACTTCAACAGGCTGAGCAGGTTCAGCAGTTTGAGTTAAGTCTGATGCGGGAACTGCTGCTGCAAAACTCAGGGAATCATTACTCAACAGGGCTTCCAGATCAGCAAAATCGTCATCTACACTGGCTGCTCCAGCGATCGCTGCAATAGCATTATCCTCCAGAATCTCTGGGGTAACGTCCAGCGGGCTGTCGCTTAACATGGCTTCTAGATCGGCAAAATCGTCTGGTTCTACCAGAGCTTCACTTGCCGTTATGTTGTCCACAACGACATCTTCACCCAGCAAAGCTTCCAGATCGGCAAAACCATCATTATGCTGTTCATCACGGGCTGAAGCAACTGCATCTGCTGAGCTAAACTGCCAATTGCCCACTTCAGCCTCTTCAGTTAATGCGGAAACGCTCAAAGTTTCCTCAGTCCATTCTTCAGCCTCTGCAAACAGATCATCTTCGGCAGAAGCATCTGACTCTGAAAATTGGGATGATGCAGGGACACTCTGATCTAAAATATCCCGATTTGCGTCCAGATCTAGAACGTGCTGGTCTAAAACTTCAAAATCCGGCAACTCAAGATCGGACAGATCAGCATCAGGTGTTGCATCGGGTTGAACAAACGTATCTTCAACTGAATTGGAGACCTGTAAAGTAGGTTCAGTTGGAGGACGGGTTGGCCATGAATCCTCTGTCCAATCTAGATCAGAGAAAAGCGGCACAGATAGATCAGAAGCTTCATTTAAAGTTTCATCTAGCTGGCTGGGCGAGATATTGACCGGCTCCACATGGGTCGCTCTGTCCAAGAAGTTGAGGTTGGTGTCTTCTGTCTCAGAGTTTCTATCGTCAAAAGCATCATCAAACTCAGATCCATCAAAGCTAAAGTCGAAGGGGGAAGGCTCTGAACCAGCAGAATCTTCAGAGGTAAAAATACTATCCAGTTCTCCTAAATCCAGTTCTTCCAAATCTAAGCCGTCAAGACTTAAGGACCGATCTATCTGCTGTGTGGTGGGCAGACTCGAATTCACTTCCAGATCCGAAGCTATGATTTCAGAATGATCAAAAGTCAAATCTGACAGGTCATCTTCTAGGAGGCTCGACAGATCAACTTCTGATGCCAGGGCAGCTTCAAACGCAGTGGGCAGCATAGTGATTGATTCGGTCTCTGCCTCTAGCTCATCTGTGAAGAAAGTATCTAGCTCGTTCTCTGTTGTGGATGGCGCATCTGGATGAGTTTCTGTAAAGTTTTCTGCGCCTGGAAAGTTTTCTAACGGCAATTCAGGTTGAGGCTCTAGTACCAGACTAAAAGGCTCTTCGTCCCCTTCTGGTTCTCCTAGGGCTAGTTCTCCTTCTGATTCTCGACGTCTTCTAAGAACGGTTCCGACAAGGAAGGAGCGATCGCCGACACATCCTCATCCCACAAATCAACAACTAAGTCAGAACTATCCCAAGATCTGTCTTGGGATAGTTCAAGACTAGTACCAGGCAAAACCTCAACAGTGTCTATCTCTGAAATCTCTGATTCAGGAGATAGATCAGTTGCCACTATCTCTGAAGTATCGCTGAGTTCTAGCGCGTCCTCAAATGTCACTATCTCTGAGGCATCGCTGAGTTCTAGAATATCCTCTCCTAGAACATCCTCTCCCAGAACATCTTCTCCTAAAACATCTTCAAAAGCAGCATTCCCGAAAACGGCATCAAGTTCACTTAATTCATTGGGTTCAGTCGATTTTGGGGGTGGTTCAACTGTCAGTCCGTCTGCTACCAAACCTGCCAGCAAATCGTCAAGATTCTCAAAGCTATTGGAGGTTCTGGAACTTGAGGAATCTGAATCAAACAGACTCTCTTCCGTTACCGTTAACCTCTCTGGAGCAGAGGCAAATAGGGCTGCTTCAAAATCGTCATCTTGCAGGGCATCAAAGCTAAAGGGCAGTTCATTGGGTTCATTCAGTTCTGTTGATAAATCCGATCGGCGAATAAACTGCTCCGTGTTAGTTAATAGACCCGACAAATCTTCCTCTTCAAAGTCATCCAGTACTAAATCTTCTGAAGTGACTGGGTCAAACAACAGATCAGAAAAATCACTTGGATGGCACAACGGTTGACTCAGGGAAGCCATTAAATCTGGCGTCTAGCACTTGCTCTTCTTCCCAAGTGAACCCTAAATCAGGCACTTCACCTTCAAATAGATCTGCTAGAGAATTCAACTCAGCAATACCAACCTCTGGTCCTGCCTGATCCCCTTCTAATAAATCTAATGAGGCAGTGGTAGGTGCTTCATCCAGAAGATGGGCAGCCAAACCTAGATCAAGATCATTTGCCGAACCAGAGGACACGGCATCATTGAATCCCATCTCAAAATTTAGTGTCGCCGATTCAGCAGACTCAGATGACTGACTAGAGAGTTCGCTGAGAAACCAATCATCTTCTGAGGCTTCGGCTTGGGACGTAGGCGAATCAGAGAGAGGTATCAACTCTTCAAAATCAAGGGTGGACGTGCTGTCAGCCTCTACTCTGCCATCTACCATGCCAGTCTCTACTATGCCAGTCTCTACCATGCCAGTCGTTGCCAAGAACTCGGCAACCTCTGTTTCTGTGATGTTACCTGCACTTACAGACGTTTCATTCAATGGTAAGAGATCGAGTAAAGCAGGACTTGCTATGATTTCCGGGGAGCGACCTGCTAATACATTTTCCTGAGCATGTTTGACCTCTTTGATGACAACAGGAGCCAGGGTACGGTAAGTATTGTTAGGGTTGGCGATCGCCTTCTCTACCATGCTCAGCAAACTACACCAATTGGGCAAATCAAGTTGCTCGCCCGATTGCGCCAAAGTCCGACACAGCCCTTGAAGCCTCTGGCGACTTTGCACTGTATCAGCTTGCTTGAACAGTTGCAGCATTTCCCGCAAATGGCCTGGGACATCGCTTTGGAAGATGAGTTGGAGAGCGCTTTCTTCGCGAACAACCACAGATCGACGAAGCGGGGGAGAAGCCAATCGAACTACAGGAGCCAACTCTACATCTTCTGGAAGAATACTGCCTGACTGGCTAACCAACTGGTTCAGATGTTGACCCAATTCTCCAAAAACCGGCTCTACCTCCGCCATCAATTCTTGTGCGAGTGCTGCCTGCTCCGCGTCCTCGCCGAGCAAGGGCAGATCGAGCCGGGCTACGTCGTCCACCGGCGGTTGCATTTCGAGCAGCCGAACGCCGTAGATGACTCCGCTCGAGCCGGAGACGCCCACGATCAGTCGCTTCAAGTACAGCTCGGGCGAAATCTTTAAGAACAGTTTCATATCAAGAGCGCGATGATG
>JAAUOQ010000204.1 GCA_012034795.1 Leptolyngbyaceae cyanobacterium CRU_2_3 | reverse complement strand
GCCCTCCAATGCCGCGCACCAAGTGATGCGATCGTACCGTCCTCGCCGCACCAGAATATTAATCACCCATTCAAAATAATCGTCCTGCCAAACTTCATGCGCTTCAAAGCGATAGCCCAATGTCTCAAACCACCCTTTGACCTGCTGTGCCAAGGCAAAGGCTCTACATTGTTTATCTTGCAGGATTCTATCTTGCAGGATTCCCTGGGGCAGTATTCCTTGGGGCATTGCAGCCGCAGGCAGAGCCGGATAGCTCTGGGCAGACAGCCGCGCCATTTCGGTGCGCAGTCCTTCTAGGGTGGGGAGCCGAGTCAGCCGTTCTTGAACCATGCCAATTTGCTGGTGCAGCGACTCTAGTTTTTGGTTGGTCAGCACTTCTGCTGGCGTGCGGGTGCGTTTGGCAATTTCAATGAAAATGGCAGCAAATTGGTAAAACTCGCGTCTGGCGTCAATGCCCAAGGCTTGAATTTGATCGCCCAAGGGGTGGCTCGACAGAAATCGTTCGCCTGCTTGCAGGAGCAATGCTGCATTGTTTTGGTCCAGTGCCTTGCGAAAAATCTCCTGGATCTCCAATTGGCGAAAAATCTCCAGCATGGGCTTGGGCTTACCGATGCCATACTCCACCAGTGTGTACTGGTAGACTGCCGTGAAATCAGCCGGGGGATGATCGGGATCGAGGTTCAGTTGCTTGAGCAGTTTGATCACCAACTCACTGCGCTGGAGCTTATTTTGCACAACCGGGCTGGCAAAACCGACAATCACATCAATCAGCTTAACCAACTCAATCATAGGGTTCCTCCCGTAGTTTGGTCAGGGCATTGCTCTAGCAAACTGCTCTGGCAACTGCTGTGACAATCGTAAGCGATCGCCTGAGAATCCAGAAGATGCGCCTTTGATTTGAACTGAAGCCATCCTGCTAGTGCTCCAGGATTTTTGCTGCAACTATTGAAAATAAATCTCAATAGTTGCCAAGCTGAGTAGGGATGGATTACATTAATTTTAGCTGCTTTAACTTATGCCAAGTTCTAATAACGGCGAGGTTAGAGTCTATGGGTGTACTACATTTAGAAGGATTAAAACTAATGTCAAACTATAGCAATACAGCTAATTCCGCTCGTGCCAGCAAGATTCAAATCACCGTCAAACCGATTGAGCAGCACACCCCTTCGCGGACAACATCTGCTCAGCTTGATGTCGATGCTGATGGTAGCGATCTCAACAACGAGTAAGTCGCCTCCTTGATTTGTCTAGATGAGTCTTAAAGGGGTAAGTAGGTTTACCCCTTTATTTCTTATCAATATTTCTTGTCAAATAAAGTTCACAGTTAGAAAACTAAGTCTTCTTTAGAAAATTCTCATGATGGCTTCCCTGGCTGAGTTGCTGCATCCCTACAGTACGCAAGAGTTTCTAGATCATAATTGGACGAAACGAGCGATCGCTATTTCCAGTAAAGATCAGCGTCAGTTCGTGCAGCTATTTTCTTGGGAAGCTCTGACTGATTTATTGAACTATCATCAAATTCCCTATCCAGATCTCCGTCTTGCCCTCAATGGCAAAGTTTTAGAGGCAAGCGAAAATGCTCATCTCAATCACTGGTTTCAACAGGGTGCAACGGTTATCCTCAATCAGGTGCAGAAACGAGTCCCTGCGATCGCTCAATTTGCCGCTGCTCTCAAACATGAATTGGGCTACGGAACGCAGGTGAATGCCTATGGCTCATTTCCTGAAAAACAAGCATTTTCAGTGCATTACGATACCCATGAAGCCTTTATCCTTCAGATTGAAGGGACTAAACAATGGTTTATCTTTTCTGATACGCTGAAGTATCCCTTGCCTGAGCAAAAATCATCTTCACTTTCTGCACCCGACCAACAACCTTATTTAAGCTGTACCTTGCATCCTGGTGATGTTTTATATATTCCGCGTGGACACTGGCACTATGCCCTCGCCCTCGATCAACCCTCTCTGCACCTGACGTTGGGAGTTCACGTCAAAACAGGTTTAGACTGGTTGGAATGGATGATCGGGGAACTCCGTCAGTCAGAAACTTGGCGAGAAATTTGCCTCTCCGTGCTGATCTAGGCGCTAATCCAGATGCTGATCTAGATGCCATGCATCAACATATTCATGGATTAACGCAGCATTTAATTGATCATCTCAACTCACGCTCTGCTGATCGCTATCGCGATCACTTAGACAGCATTGGAAAGCCGATCGCTCCTTATGCGTTACCGTCTCAAGCAGGGTTTCAGATATTTCCCCAGGGAATCCAGACGATTTTTGAAAGACCTAGATTTCAACGCATTCAGATTGTAGAACTATCTGAACAAGAATACAAAATTCGGGTTGCGGGTAAAGAAGTTTCGCTCAAGGGTGTGAACGATACGCTGATGGAAAATTTGTTCTCTCAAGAACGATTTTCAGGTGAAACCGTCATGAAAGGATTACCAGACTATGATTGGCATCTGGACATGGTGCCACTGCTGTCGCGATTAGTCATGGAAGGCATTTTGTTAGTCGTCTAAATAGCCAGTAAGTGGCTAGGAAAACCCCTATGAATAAATTCTTTTGTGCAGAGGCTTCCCGACAAGCAGGAGAAGCAATGATTGGCAGTGCTTCCCCTTACGAAACTTACGTGCTGATTGAATGCCCAACGCCCTGGACACCCGCAGCGTTTGACTCACCCCAAATTCCTGCCAGTCTCAAAGCTTTAATCGCCGAAAAGCAGCCTGAGCGATCGCTGAGGTTTCTGCTGATCACGCGCCATCCCCATGCCCATCCCCACTCGCCGCTGACAAAAGTCTTGATTTATCAACAGGAAAAGCAGGAGTTCTCAAGTGGCTACCGCAAGTGTGAATTTGATGTTGCTGATTTAGATCAGGCAGCCTCAGTCATCCGCAGTTATTTGTCGGGCAAGATTGTGTCCAGTACAACGAATCCCAGCCAGGATGTTTTGATCTGTACCCACGGTAGTCATGACAAATGTTGCGCTAAATATGGTTTGCTGTTTTATCGACAAGCGATCGCCATCGCGGCTCCTTTGGAAAATCTACGGATTTGGCAATCGAGTCATTTTGGCGGACATCGCTTTGCGCCCACTGCGATCTCTTTTCCAGACGGCAGATACTATGGCAATTTGAATGCAGGAGATTTCCAGGCGATCGCCACTCGGACTGGCAATATTCAAGACTTGTCTGCTATCTATCGGGGCTGGAGCATGCTTCCCGCGCCTTTACAGGTCATGGAACGTAAGCTATTGCTGGAGTATGGCTGGAACTGGTTTGATTACAAAATTGCTTATCGGGTGCTTGGACAAAGCTTAGATGGCAATTTGATTCAAGCAGAACTTTCCTTTCAACAGCCCGACCAGACAATTCATATCTATCATGCGGATTTACTCAAAGATCATTGCCAATCTGTTTGTCTCAAGGGATCTTGTGACGCTAGCAAAGCTTCTCTATTCGTCAAATACGCGGTGGACAATTTGCGACTGCATTCATTGCAGGCAGTCTGCCTGAGCCAGGTCTAAAACCATAAATTGGTGTGGGATGCCTAAGTAGTCTTGTGGGATGCCCTGCTCGGTAAAGCCCAGCCTTTGGTAAAATTTCAGTGCATCCATCCGGCTCATGACTCTCAGGGTCTTGAGCTTTTTGTGTTGAGCGATCGCTATCAACAGTTTTACCAAAGCTGTTCCCACACCTTGATATTGAAACTCTGATAGCACTGAAACATAGGCAATACTGCCCACCTCTTCTGATAAAAGTCGCAATCGGGCAGATCCAATCACGCCTTTCTGGGGATGCACAGCAACCCCATGCCAGGCTGTGTCATCATACTTATCTCTTTCAGTACCAGGTACCATTCCCAAGGGCATTCGCAGTACCATCCAGCGCTGGTGTAAAAGCGCACCCAGTTCCGTCTGATCTCGGTGCAGCCGCACTAGAATTTGCCCCTCCAGAATTTGCCCCTCCATGCTTGCCTAATTTAATTCTGTGAATCAAGCGACTTGCGCTGTACCCAGCCTGTCAGCAGGGCTAAGCCAAACATTCCCAGCAGTGCCATTCCCCATACCTGTTTTCCTCCCTCAAATACTCCTGCTCCCAGGGCAACAGTCGGTGGTTTGGCAATCAAAATGCTGCACACCAAAGCTGTCATAAATTGCCGCCAGGAGGTTTGTGTGAGACCGATTGCATAGGCGACAAAGTCGAATAATCCGGTCATTAAAAAACCCGTCATCAGAAAGAAATTCTTTTCGAGGTGGCGCTGACTGATGCGATCGACTTGATTAATCCATCGCTTGCCAACAAACTTCTCAGCCAGACCTCGCCCATATCGACGGGAGATGTAGAAGTTGAATGTGCAGGAGAGTAAATCGGCGATCGCCACAATGACCAATCCTGGTAGAAATCCAAATAATCCTCCTGCTAGTACCGAATAAACTGTGCCGGGAAGCACAGGAATCACAACGCTGAGAATTCGTAACCCTACCAATACAAGGGGTGCCCAAATACCAAATTGATCCATGTGCGATCGAATGTGTTCAATACCCACCTGGTTGATCCACACAATGCAGCCTGAAATTAGCACTGCAATCCCAACCCACTGAATGATTTTGAGAAACTGAGCCTTCACCTGCATAGATTATCCACGAGTAAAAACTTCTGAAGACTATCAGGTTCCAAAGTATCAAGAAACTGAGCACACTTTATGGATACTCTGGTTCACAAAAGAAGATTTTTATATGGCAGCCCCAAAATGGCAGTCCCAAATCAGTCATGGAGAAGCTAAAAAGGGGTTTGGGGACGAAGTCGCCAAGGAGAAGACGTTGCCCCCTCCACCGCCTTCTCGCAAATCACTGAGGACTATTATATGTAGACAGTCTACCAGATATTCTTGCAACACAATATAGACCCAGTAGATCGCAAAGCTCCAAACAATCCTTTCAAATCCTGTTTTTTGGGGCGCGCGACGCACGCCCCAAAAAACCATTTTCGATCTACTGAGACTTTATCTATATCTATTCATAAAAACTCGGAAATATTTCAATGGAAAGCTTTTGAGAGCTTGACATTATACGCCTTAAAATCTAAGCTTCTTGAGATACATTCTTATTAAGTTATACCGATTTAAACAGTATTTTAGGCACATCAAGGTTTAGGAGGGGCTTGGCACTGCCAAGCCTGTACAAGAGTCTGTTGTGTTTTCAATTTAAATCGGTATTAGGAATATTGCTGGTTTATCAGGAGTTGTTGTGCAAGATTCTAAATTTATGCGATCACTCGGTTTAACGGGGGCATTTTTGCTGTTAATGTCTTCTTCGTCCTGGGCTAATGAGAAAAGATTATTAGGCAATTATTCTTTTATGAGTGAGCATGGTCTTGCCATGACACTTACAGAGTGGGAGCCAGGGTCGGAGCCAAGGTCGGAGCCAGAGTCGGAGCAATTACTAGCACAAGTTCAATCTGCTCCAGTTGAAATAACAAGTGTGCGTCTGAATTCTACGGAAACAGGGCTGGAAGTGTTTCTGGAAACTGCCACTGGATTGATTGCAATTCCTCCAACCACTACGGTTGGAGAGGCGTTGGTTGTTGAAATTCCCAATACTACACTGGCAAATGAGGCTTTTCAACAGGATAATCCAACCGCAGGGATTTCATCAGTAACCGTGATGGGGCTACCTGACAATCGGGTTCAGGTTGTCATTACTGGGAGCAATGCACCTCCCACAGCAACGATTCGCAGTGAAGCGCAATTTCTGGTATTGGTGGTCACTTCGGATCATGCAACTCAGCAGAGTCGGCAAGAGCCACTTCAGATTGTGGTGACAGATGAGCTAGAAGCAGGCTATTCTGTTCCCAATGCCTCTAGTGCCACCCGTACCAATACTCCCATTCGCGATGTGCCTGCATCTATTCAGGTTGTGCCTCAGCAGGTAATTGAAGATCAACAGGCAACTCGCTTGGAAGAGGCACTGCGAAACGTTAGTGGTGTGACTTTCCAGGGAACGAATTTTGGACGTACTAGCGATTTCGCGATTCGAGGATTGGGAGGGGGTTTCAGTACTGCTCCAATCTTGAGAGATGGCTTTAGAGTCTACAGTTTCGCCCAAGGATTTCCAGAACTTGCTAATTTAGAGCGTATTGAAGTCCTGAAGGGTCCAGCTTCTATTTTGTATGGCGATATTCAGCCAGGTGGGGCAATTAACCTGGTCACTAAGCAACCGCTCAACCAGCCTTTCTACGAAGCTGAATTACAGGTTGGCAATCGAGAGCTAATTCGCCCCCGATTCGATCTGACGGGTCCATTGACCCCCGACGGTAGTCTGCTCTATCGTCTCAATGGACTGTATCAACATGATCAAAGCTTTCGAGACTTCAGTACCGATCGCGATCGGCTCTTCATTGCACCCACACTAACTTGGCGGATGAGTCCTGACACTGATCTACAGGTTTCTCTAGACTATGTCTACGACAGCCTGCCAGCAGATTCGGGTATTCCTGCTTATCGGGGTGAAGTAGCACCTATTCCGCGTAGCCGTATCATTAATGAGCCAGATGGCACCGTCACTAATGAATCTCTTAGTACAGGTTACAACCTCGAACATCGATTCAGCGACGATTGGCGACTCCGCAACGCTTTTCGTTACATCCATTCCAGCTATGATTACAACATCATTGCATTGCCCCTGGCTTTTGATGAGGCAACCGCCACCGTCACCCGTTTTTGGTGAGCAAAACGGTACAGACAGTTCTTACTCTGTACAAACGAGTCTAGAAGGCCAGTTTAATACTGGATCGCTCGCTCATACCCTGCTGTTTGGGGTAGATTTCAACCATAGTGATGAAACTATTACAACGCTCGGTGTTTTTTCTACGCCTCTTCCTCTCAACATTTTTGACCCAGTTTACAACCAGTTTCCTAAACCCGACTCCGCAGCCTTTTCCCTTTTCAATGGCAGAGAACGAAACTTTGATCGAGTCGGTATTTATCTACAAGATCAGGTTTATCTGCTGGATAACCTGATTGTGTTGGCAGGGTTACGATATGACACGATTAGTCAAAAACCACTAATCCTCCGTCGTCAGTTAGCCCTACTGGAGGAGAAACTACCCAAGATGATGACGCGCTGACTCCGCGAGTAGGCATTGTTTATCAACCCATTCCAGAAATCTCGCTCTATGCCAGTTATTCTCAATCTTTTACACCGAATTCTGCTGCAACTTTGAGTGGCGATCCTTTGAAGCCTGAGCAGGGAGACGGCTATGAGGTGGGGATAAAAGCAGAACTACTGGATCGTCGTCTCTTTGCAACTCTAGCTTATTTTGATATCACAAAGCGTAACGTAGCAGTCACTGATCCAATCAATCCTTTTTTCTCTATTGCTACCGGAAGACAGCGTAGTAGAGGGCTTGAATTAGACATCACGGGAGAAATTTTACCGGGATGGAATGTGATCACTTCTTACGCCTATATTGATGCTGAGATTACAGAGGATACAAATCCAAATCTAGTGGGTAGCCAGTTACCGGGCATCCCCTTTAGTAGTGCTAGTTTATGGACAACTTATGAGATTCAAAGTGGTGAATTTCAGGGGTTGGGTTTCGGCGTTGGGTTTAACTTTGTAGGAGAGCGCCAAGGTGGTTTGCCTAATAGTTTTCGAGTGGGAAGCTATTTCGTCCCGAATGCCTCCATTTTTATCGACGTGATCATCTGAGA
>JAAUOQ010000203.1 GCA_012034795.1 Leptolyngbyaceae cyanobacterium CRU_2_3 | reverse complement strand
TACGCAGTTATACTACGTAGTTATGGATTTTAAACTGAAAAATATACAGAGTGAAAAGACTAAGAGAATTTAGATTTAAAACCGTAGATATCATGCAGAATAAGGATTCCATGTTTTACAAAGACGAGAGTCAAGTCAGAAAATCTCAGTCTTCATGAAACTTGTTATACCGAAGCTAAAGTTTTAAATTCATGTGTCATGTAGATTGAGATGCCAGGAATATAACGAGAAAGGTATGTATAGATTAGATCTTGTAAGAGCTATTTGATCATGAGGGATGCAACCTCGTTAGAATACTGAGATGGAACAACATTTTTTACCTTGAGTTAGCTTTTTGAGTTCATAGTGAACTCAAAAAAAATTATGAATAGCATAGCCTTATATGGTTTGCAAAGAGACGGACTAGGAGTGGTTGAACCTTCTATGTCATTTCAAATGGTGGGTTTTACTTTTTTATCCATACATCTACTGATCAGCATCCCGTTGATTGATACTTCAATATCAAATAGAACAATTATTTCTGCTACAGCAATCCCCAATCATTCATGAGAAACCTAAAAAGGGTTTGAGGACTTCGTCCCCAAAGATGGGGCATTGCCCCATCCTTCCTCTTCTCACAAATCATTTCAAGGACTGCTGTACTTTATGCGCGCTAGCCCCATGCTCCAAAGTTTTGGGAAAATCCTTTAAGGGACAAAAGATGGATCTGGTGATCCTGGTGAGCCAGGTTTCGATCTGTCTCAGTGTTATATCCCCAGTCGGCTAGGTAGAGTTTAACAGTATTTAAATCTGGCTGAAGAGCTACACTTTGCAAGGTTTTTAGGCGATCTTCAACAAACCAAATTGCTATGGGTTCGCCTGCTTTTGCCGCAAATTTTTGATTTAAGAAACGCAGAGTTTGAGACTTGGGTTGCTTCACCTCTTTGCCAAAAATTCGTGATTCTGGTAGCTCAATTTGCTGCTGTTGCAGCAATTGCCGAACAAACCGTTGTTCTTTGGTGGTAACGATGAATAGAGCAGTAGTACTATTTTGCAACTGGCGCAAGCGTTCGATCATACCAGGATAAAAGCGGTGTTGATCCAGCCAGTGCTCAACATCAGCAGCGATCCACTGGTCGCGAATACCATCTAGCTTGGCAGCAATTTCAGTTGATGTTAAGCCTAGAGCTTGAATTTGTTGCTGAGCAATCCTTGCCCAATCGGCAAATAAATCAGCTTCAGGGATATTTTGCAGGAGCGATCGCACCAAAATCGGCATTTCCCAACCTGTCTCTATTACAGGGCGTAAGCGATAGAATTGCTCAGCTAATCCCTCTGGTGGAGTTTCAGCAGCAGGCGACCAAATTTGGCAATAGGTTCGCCAGGCGGTTTGGAAATACTCAATCAAGCCGTCACACACAACCCCATCGAAATCCAGCGCCAAAATGGTTGGTGCTTCATCTAGCATACTGTGCCCTCCAAAGCTTCTACGGGAGTGGATTTTGTGGAGATGGAGAACTAGTTTGAAAACCTGCTCTATTAGAACAGGTCTTGCTCCCCTGTTTCAAATGCATCAAAAGCGATCGAGGTCTTCAGGGAAGTTCTGAGCTAGCCCTTTGCAGTTGTCCAGCTTTTGCAAAACGCTAACCTCAATAAAAAGTTAACTCAAGCCGGTGGGTGTTACTCAAATCCACACACTCTCAACCGTGCCATAAAGGTGGGCAAAGTCTGGTTGTCTACACTACAGCCTCCGCGCCCAGGGCCAATTCCCCCATTTTGCACTGCCTTCCACCAGGGAATTGTCCAAAACCAGAGCGCGGGCAAATGCCCTTTAGGCGCTTCCAGGCTAAAGTTTAGCTGCTTATAGTATTTGAGGAACTCCATCCGATCTGTCCACCAGTCCATTTTTTTAGTAAAGTCCAGCACTTGCTCTTGGACCACACGGGCGGGTAGAGTACTTGTAAAACTGGTTCTAGATCGTTTAGGAATTGGATAGGACAACCACTGGGCCCGAAAACCGAATTTTCCTTGGCTGTAGTGGCTCCAAAGGCGATCGATTGTTTGTAAATCCAGACAGGGGAATCGAGTGAGCGAGCCTGGATCTAACCAACCTGCCTCAGTTCGATCGGCTGCTTTAAGCATGCTAGCTAAAGTTTCGCGATCAGCATCTTGCCATTTTTGCTGTCGCAGCAGATCAAGCAGGGTGGCATAGTCCACTCCTTTTCAGAGCGCAAACTAACAGGTTCAGCCTCAACAGATTGCGCTAGGGTCAGTATCTGCTGTGCAGACTGTTGTTCAGAGAAAGCCTCGCCTGGCGGCATTTCTTTGGCTGAGATAAAGGATGATAATTCAGCAGGTTGCGCTGTGGGAGCAGTGGCAGAGTCAAAGGCTTCTGGAGCAAAAATCTGAGTTGGCGGCGCGTCAGATACGTCAGCCAATTCAGGAAATAACTCAGGCAGTCCAGTTTGTTGAGTCAAACGAGGCTGCGCCAGGTATTCAGCCAGCAGCCGGCCTTCAATAGAAGTCGTATCCTTTTCGGGCAATCCCAGTGAATGCTGCAACTCAGCGAGTTGATCCCACGTCGCTTCCCTAAAAGGGACACCTCGCGCCACTGCTTGAGAGAAGGCCTGCTCATACTGCCGTAAGTAATCTTGATATTGAGCCTGCTGTGCTTGAAAGCGTTGACCGACGCGGGATTCGATCGCCTCTACCCTTTCATCTGTCAATTCTAAGTTTTCCTGAGCCAGTTTCAATCCCCGACGCAACAGTTCGCCAGGTGGAAACTCTAGCTGAATGGCTTGTAGGAACTCTTCCTCATAGGAAGCTACAGAATCTTCATGCTGCATCCCTCTTGCTTCAACTCCCTGATCATCCGATGGACTTTCAAGTTGATCGGTTTTGGCTAGAAGACTTGGCTGAGCAGGTATGGATTGATCAGTATCAAGGGCAGCCTGAGCCAGCAGAGATGGATGGTCAACAGGACTGTGAGTTTCTGCTTGGGCTAGAAGTTGTAAAACACGCCGTTCGATAGCCTGAGCCTCCGTAGAGGTCAGCTTAAGCTGTATCTGCTGCCGTTGCAGAATAGGTCGCCCAACAGCAGAAATCTCGCCATTTTGGGTATGTTGCTTAACAAGAACCGCATAGGATCGAGCGTTTTCAGGCGTAACCATAGCTGACTCCTCGCTGAGCGCTGAGATCAATTCTCGCATCCTACGCTAGATTGAGGATTCAGTAAACTATTTTTAATCCCATTCTTCAGCATCCTGAGCTTCTGCCTCAATTAGGCTTTGTTTTAAGTCTGTCCAGTGGATTTGGTCAGCAGCCAGATCTTGAAGGAGTTTCCCTTGACGTAAATGTAGCAAATGTGTACAGAACTCTTGAGCCAGATCCAGTTGGTGATTCACCATCAAGAGTGTCATCTGCTGCGTTTGGGAGGTTTGGATGAGAACGTGAATCAGATGTTGACTACGTCCGGCATCCAGTGCTGAAGTTGGCTCATCTAGTAAGACTATCTTTGGCTGAACCATCAGCGCGCGCGTAATCGCCACCATCTGCCGCTGCCCCCCTGAAAGCTGAACTTCGGTTCGCTCTAGCCAATCTTGAGGAATATGAAGCTGCTCCATCCAGGTCAACATGCGCTGCTGAATGAACTGCTTTGACATTCCCCGTAGTTCTAACGGATAGGACAAGGCTTGTCGAACCGTCATGCCCAGCAACTTCGATTCCTGGGAAACTAAGCTGATCTGTTGGCGCAGCGAAATCACCGGAATCTGGCGAATCTCTTGATCTTCAAACAAAATTTTCCCCTGGCTCGCTTCGCTCAAGCGATTGAGCAGCCGTAAGAGGGAAGTTTTTCCAGATCCCGACGCGCCGACAATGGCAACGCGATCGCCCTGAGAAATTTTGCACGAAATGTCCTCCAGTAACATCTGATTACCCATAGAAGCATGGAGGCTGACCCGATCGAGGACTAGTTGGGAAGAGGTCATAAGAGTAAAAGCAATCAGCGAAGATCTGGCTCTAGGCGGCTCCTAAACCCAGTGAGAGGGCTGTCCAAATCGTCCAAGCATCGATCGCTAGTAGAAACAGCGTCAAGCTCAGCAAAATCAGGTACATCCAGGGTTGGGCTAAGGGTCGGACATCCGTTGTATCAATGCCAGTTTCGGCTTGGACTTGCCGCACAAGCTGAGCAAATCCAGCGATCCGGATGGGTAATAGATAGCCCTGTCCAGACTGGTTTAGAAAATAGTAAACAATCCCACCTTGCCCCGTAGAACGAGGTTTGAGGGCGGTAATTTCTGTCCAAGGCAGTGACCAACCCTGACGCCAAAACCGAGGCACCCAGGCAGGATAGGTGACTTGAATTCCTTGCTGATCTAGCACCACTCGTTCACAGAGGACAGAGTAGAGGGCGATCGCGCCTAGCCCCAAACCACCTGACAGTAAAGCAGGCGGCACCGGAGCATCAGTCACTGCTGCCAAAAAGGGTAAAGGTAGAGTCAGAGCAACATACAGCGTCAGCAGGGTGATCCGAATCAGTGGCGATAGCCGAAAAGTTTTGGGATAGAGCACCTCTGAAGGTGCAGCAGGAGCAGGAGGAGAAGAGGACACAGTTAGCAATCGGTTGTAATAAGCTTTCCCTTCCTAGGGTAAATACTTCTGCACCACAAGCCAACCCGTGAGTGACACCAGCGCAAACCCTATAAAAAGTGCAATGTTTGTCCCCACATGTAAAGAACGCGCCCAGGGGCGCTTTGGACTCATTTGGCTGGCGCTCCAGGCGGAGAGCAGAGTAAGACTGACAACCGCCAAGCCTGCGGGCAAATGGGGCGAATGTCCTAGCCCTCCGTAGTAGCCCACTGTGCCCACTAGACCCACTGCTAAGAGTAGCAAAACCAAACCGACCAACGTTCCACCCATGACATAGTGCAGTGGACGCAGCCACTTAGGGCGCGGATGACTGTTAACCCGACTGAAGGCCAGCCAACCCCCTGTTGCCATCAACAACACATAGATCGCCAAAGACAAGCCCATTGACCAGGCTGCGATCCGCCATAGCCAAAGAAAGGAAGGCAGGTTAAGGGAAAGAAGGAAGAAGGAAGGATGGAGCACCAAAGGCACTAGAGGTAGAGGTAGAGGTAGAAGTAGAGGTAGAGCAGAAAAATTGTCCAAAAACCTCATCATTCGATTTTACAGTCTATTGCCGATCGCCCCCTATTTCTGCCTCATCCGTCAAAACTTTCAAGCGAATCAGGCGAGAAAAGCTGCTGTCTGCCTCACCTAAATTAACTTCTAACGTTTCATTGGTGAGTGGAGTCAAGTGAGAAAGAAGCGATCGTAAATGGGGTGTACTGGCACCACTGTCCAGATAAACCCTTTCTGAAAGCGTATTGAGGCGTTTCCAGGTGGTATACAGTTTGGCAATTAGTTGCTCTAGCTGGGCCGCTTGGCTGACGAGTTCGGCGGTACTGTTGAGACATCCAATTCGCAAGGCTTCCTCCAAGGCAGATTCCAGATCCAGAGAAGCTTGGCTGAGGGTCTGCACTTGGGCCGCAGCATTCAGGTATTTTGCCAGGTAGCGGGCTTCAGCCGTCACCTGCTTAACGGTATCCACATCCGGATTCTCAGCCACTTCTGCCCGCAGTGCCGTTTGGTGAGATTCCGGTAGCTTTTCCATTTCGCGTACCAGGGGCGTCAGGTAGCGGGCTGGAATGGTGCTATCAGCGGCTTTTTCTTTAATTTCGATGGGCAGCAGATCAGAGGTAACGGCAGTCCATTCATCAACCAGTTGCCGAACTTCTCGCTGGGTGACTCGCGGGTTCGCATTATTTTCTTTGAGGCGATCGCTCACCATTTGTTGAACTTCTGGTGCAGCTTGGGCTGTGGCAACAAAGGCACGTTTGCTGAAGTGATTGACATCTGATGAGTCCAGAATGCCGTCTTCCAGTAGGCTATCGGCACTGTTGGCCAGTTCGATTAGAGAATAAGCCTGGGTTTTACTAATTTCGCGATCCTTCAGCCAATTGAGAAAGCCCATACCATGCTCGCTGCCGCCGCGCTTTTCGCGATCGCGAACGGCTCGCAGAATTCGTCCGCGCCAAATATCAGTTTGCAAGTCAAAGCGATCGCACACTTGCCAGGCCGTATCTACTTGACTCTGGAATTCATGCTCAGAAATTTGCTCGTCTTCTGGATCAGGAACCTGGAAAGCTAGTTCGACGCTTGTACCCAGATCTTGGGAAAAGTTAGGATACAACACATCAGAATTGCCATTGGAAAAGCGAACTGCGTGAACCATTCAATGCTTGGAGATAACAGCCGAAACATTATGGCATGGTCTGTCTTGATCTGGCAGAGTAAAACTCTAGATATAGCGACAAGTTATTGATTGTATTCAAGATTTAGTGTCTACAACGTCGGCAACCCGGCTTTTCAGGATCTCTCCAATCATAGCTCTAGCGTCATTTGCTGCGATTCTAGTTCAGCCTCTAACTGGGCAGCAGAGATTTCTGAAGCTAGTTTGTGAGCATGGCGCGTCGTTTCTGGCAACCGATACTTAGTCGTACAGCGCATCACATACTCGATCGCCGTCTCTAAGCTGATTCGGTGTCCAGGAGAAATGAACAGGGGCTTGGTTGTCGCTCGCGTTCTCAGGACAGCACCAATTGTCTCTCCCTGGTGCTGAAGGGGTGTCCAGTCGCCCTTGTGCTCTGGCACCTCGGCATGTTGACCCACCAGCCGAGATTTGCCCACCCCAATGGCAGGCAGATCCGTCAACCAGCCAATGTGACAGGCAATGCCAAACCGACGGGGGTGAGCAATGCCCTGACCATCGCACAGCAGTAAATCGGGCAGAGTTTTCAGCCTTTCTAGAGCCGCCAAAACTGTTGGAACTTCACGAAACGACAGCAGTCCAGGAATATAGGGAAATGCGGTTGGGCGACGAGCGATCGCCCGTTCTTGAACCTGTAGCTCTGGAAAACTCAGCACAACGACTGCTGCCCGTGTCTAGTCCCGTCATCCTCAAAGCCCACATCAATGCCAGCAACGGTTCGGACTACTCCTAGCTGATCGGTCAAAATAATCTGGTTACGAAAAGACTGCTGAAGGGCGATCGCCTCTTCAGCAGTCAGATGCCAATCATGGGAGCGGAGAATTTGCATGGGAGTAGAAACGTCTTGAGTTCTAAAGGTTGAGCCCGGCCCACTCAGAATTCAACCCTTAAAGCTCATCACTTTTCAACTCCCAAACGTCTGAGGTTTTAACGAGTGATTTTAGCCCTGGCGGCCAATCCCTACATAGCGGAACCCTGCCGATTCTAGTGCGGCTTGATCCAGGAAATTTCGCCCATCGATAATCACTGGGTTAACCATTAGCTTGGCCATACCCTCGTAGTCCAGAGACAGGAATTGTTTCCAATCTGTGACCAAAACCAAGGCATCACAGCCATCTGCCAACCGTTCAGCATCGGTTTCCACTAACACATTCGACAACCCGTGGCGCATCCCACTTTGCGAAACCAGGGGATCGTACCCCTTGACCCGTGCACCCAACCGATGCAGTTGCTCAATCAAATCTAGAGCAGGCGCATCCCGCAGGTCATCGGTGTCAGGCTTAAAGGTGAGCCCCAGCAGACCGACGGTTTTGCCCTCAAATCCGCCGAGTCGCTTGGCGATTCGGTCGACGAAGTGATCGACTTGATCGACGTTGATCTGGATTACATTTTGTAATAGCTGGAAGTCTTGACCGTAGGTTTC
>JAAUOQ010000202.1 GCA_012034795.1 Leptolyngbyaceae cyanobacterium CRU_2_3 | reverse complement strand
CCTGTAACCTTTACGAGCAAATTAGCTTGTTGCAAACGCTCAGCCAGCTTAAAGGATCTGGATTTGACACGGGCTTCGGCGGGCCGGGTCGGCGCATTACCCTCTCAGATCTGTTGGATGAAGTGTACACAAAAGCCAGTCAAACTCAGCTATGGACGATCATTCGGCAAGCGGCTGGTTTGCTCAATAAGGTCGATATTGGCTTAGCAGATGCCGTTGCCACTATTTTGATTTGGGGTAAACAAATTGCCGTTGGCAAAGCCTATAGCGAAGCCTCGCTGATTACTAGCCCACTGCCACCCACCGACATCATGGAGAAAATCCAGGAATTTTGCAGCAGTGATGTGCGGGAATATGCCTTGACGCAAGAAATTATTCTCTATCTGAGTGTCTTGATCAAAACCGATCCGCATTTATTTAATGGCTTGCTCACCCTGCGCGTTGGCTATCTGATTCTGCTGATTACTAGCAATTTAGCCACCGAAATTCAGGGAACTCAAGATGAAGCCTATGAGCATCTGATGCGGTTGAGTCCTTTCGAGATCCGGACTCGTCTGCGGCAGGTGCTGGCTGAATACGAAGACTCAAATCAGGCGCTGATCCAGCAGGAATCTTTGCAAATCAGCCAGCAGCAGCCAATTGCCTGGGTCGTTTCTCCGGAAGCCCAGGGATCTGAAACTCCTGCTAGTTTAGATTGGTGGCAGCAGCGCCAGCGAGACGGAGCCGTTAACCGGGTTCCCAAAGGGTTTTATCCCAATGTTTGGCGAGTCATGGAGCACTGCAAAGGACTCGTGATTGGCGATAAACTCGATCGCCGTAACCGGTTAGATAGCGAGCTATTGCTTGCTGAAATGACGCCTGGAGAGAAAAACTTTGCCCTACGGATTGAACATTTGCTCAACAAAATCCAGGCTCCAGAATATCGCCAAGTCAATGTGGAAGCGCTGATGGAACTAGGGGCGATCGCCGAGCAAAATCCCCAATTGCAAATCAAAGATCCGATCGTTCTAGATGTCTTGATCGGTCACGCAGTCAGGATCGCTTGGTTAGATCAACATCCCCATCAGGCAGCACAGTATAACGAACAAAAAGCCCTAGCCTGGCGATCGTTCTACGGGACTTCTCCTTACACTTGTGCTAGCTACATCGCCGAAGCTTTACGCTTTTTGCTGGAACTGGGGCAAGCGAATGTTGAGGAGGAAGCAGGAAGTTCGGGCAGCGAAGCCCAGCGCTCGGATCACCCACGTTAACGTCAGGTTTTTATGCTTTCATAACTGGCTGCTTCGTCGTGAGGTTAAACCGATAGCCTTGAGGCAGGATGTGTAGCTTCACTCCACAGACGGCCAACGCTTCGTCCCTGAGTGCTCCGTCCATGTTGCCATGAGTGGCACTGGGCTCATCAACCACTGTCACAGCCCCCTGCCCAATCACCTCAAACTCGCCGCCATTGACAATGACTGCTGTATCTTCGTCAATACCGATGCCTAATACGGCAGGCTGAAGCAATAGAGCAGAGATCAGCCGACCCAAGCGCCCCCGCTGAGCAAAATGTTGATCTACGACAATGCCGGGTAAAAACCCCATACCTGCGCCCATTTTGACCACATCTGCACGGGGATTGGTTTCAGATTCACCCTCAATGATCATCACATCGGGCATTAGATGACTGCACCTTCGGCGTAGCGCTGATGAATGGCGGTGTCTAGCTTTGTCCCTTTGATCAAGTCAACAATACGGGCTTGATCTCCCCCAGTAAAGAAAAGCCCTGTGGCTTGCTGAGCCGCTCGCAACACGATACAGTTGTTTTCTTTATCTTCTCCACCGCCAATGATGACTAATTGTCCTTGCGTTGCAGCGGCTTGCATGGGATTTACCTGAATTAACAAAATAAGATTCTGAGGCTAATTTTAGGACTGGCGTAGATTGAATACATTTACCCGTAGGAGGTTGTGGCAAAAGCTGATTTATGTAGCGCCCGATACTGCAAAGATAGCTGGAACGGTGAGTTGAAGGGTAAGTGGCGAGAAAACTCTGCCGGAGCATTTGCTAATTACCCTTGGGTAATTAGCAGCGATCCTCTCTGCTGACAAAAGAAGTCTATACAAAGTAGTTGATAAGCATTTATACTTAGACTTATAGGCTGTCCTTGAAGTTAGCTGAGAGATTATGTCTTGCAGGTTAATCTTGGCATTTCATCGCCTGATTTTGAGGTCTAATGCGAAATCTCCAGATCCGATTCGCTTCGTAGCAGAAAGTATCTTAAGATTGTCGTAAGAATTTTCGTGTCTTAAGCCGAAGTTAGCTGATCACACCCATTAGGAGGAACTTCATATGGCACTTGTGCCCCTGCGATTGCTGCTGGATCATGCAGCCGAGAATGGTTACGGTATTCCTGCATTCAACGTCAACAATATGGAGCAGATCCAGGCAATCATGCAGGCTGCTGCTGAAACTGACAGCCCTGTGATCCTGCAAGCTTCTCGCGGCGCTCGTAAGTACGCTGGCGAAAACTTCCTCCGTCACCTGATTCTGGCGGCGATCGAGACTTATCCTCATATTCCCATTGTCATGCACCAAGATCATGGCAATGAGCCTGCCACCTGCTACTCCGCGATGAAGAACGGCTTCAGCAGTGTCATGATGGATGGCTCTTTGGAAGCAGATGCTAAAACTCCCGCCAGTTTTGAATACAACGTCAACACTACTCGTGAAGTGGTCAAGGTTGCCCATGCGATCGGCGTTAGCGTTGAAGGTGAGCTAGGCTGCCTTGGCTCCCTAGAAACTGGACAGGGTGAAGCAGAAGACGGTCACGGGTTTGAGGGTACGCTCTCCCACGACCAGCTTTTGACCGACCCTGATGAAGCCGTTGAATTTGTTGAACAAACCCAAGTTGATGCGCTAGCAGTGGCGATCGGCACTAGCCACGGTGCTTACAAGTTCACCCGGAAGCCAACGGGTGAAATCCTTGCCATTAGCCGTATTGAAGAAATTCATCGCCGCTTGCCCAACACCCACTTGGTCATGCACGGTTCTTCTTCTGTACCCGAAGATCTAATTGCCCTGATCAACCAGCACGGAGGGGCCATTCCTGAAACCTACGGTGTACCCGTTGAAGAAATTCAGAAAGGCATCAAGAGTGGTGTTCGTAAGGTCAATATTGACACTGACAACCGCTTGGCGATCACGGCTGCGGTTCGGGAAGCTTTGTCAAAAGATACCAAGGAATTTGACCCCCGCCACTTCCTGAAGCCCTCGATCAAGTACATGCAGAAAGTTTGTGCCGATCGCTATCAACAGTTTGGTACCGCAGGTAACGCCAGCAAGGTTAAGCAGGTTAGCCTAGAAGACTACGCTGCAAAATATGCCAAAGGTGAACTGGCAGCGGTAGTGGCTAAAGCGGCTTTAGGGGTCTAAATCTTCAAGGGTCTAATGTAGGCATCTCAGCCTTTAACGGGTAAAACGAGTCTAGATTTTATTGAGTAGAAGGACAACCGGGGGGTACGCCGCCCGGTTTTTTCAAGCCATGATTCTAGAGATATTACTTGCAGTCGCTTCATCCAAATGGTATGAACAAGTGGACAGATACTGGTGAGCTAGAGAAAATTCTAGCTTTGTTGGCTGCAAAAGCCACTGAATAACGCCTGAATAACGCCTGAATAACGCCTAAACTTGATTCAATTCTAATGACTGATCTATCTCTAAGTTCTGATACCCCTCGCCCACGTTGGCATGTAATTGCCTTCACAGTTTTGCTTCATCTAGCGGCATTGCTAGTGCTTTTGCCCAGCAATTTCAGTTGGGCGGCTGTGGGTGTAGCAGTATTTTTGCACTGGCTCACCATCGGTTTAGGAATTTCGTTGGGGTTCCATCGCTTAATCAGCCACCGCAGCTTTAAGGTGCCGAAGTGGTTGGAATATTTCTTTGTGCTCTGCGGTACTTTATCAGGACAGGGGGCGGTTTTAGGCTGGGTAGGCTACCATCGCGCACACCACCTCTATACCGACCAACCTGCTGATCCTCATAATGCCACTCAGGGGCTTTGGTGGAGCCACATTAGCTGGCTAATGCACAGTGTGCCCGCTAAGTCTGAACTGCCTCGGTTGACCAAAAGATATTGGCCAGCGACCCGTTTTATCGGTTCTGCCACAAGCAGTACATCCCTCTACAAGGTGGCCTTGGGACTGTTGCTTTACCTGGGTGGGTGGTATGCCATTTGTTGTCTGGGGAATTTTCTTCCGCTTATTCGTCGGTTTCCACTCGACTTGCTTTGTGAATAGTGTCTGCCACAAGTTTGGCTATCGCAGCCATGCCACTGGCGATCTCTCGACAAACTGTTGGTGGGTGACGCTCCTCACCTTTGGGGAAGGCTGGCACAACAATCATCACGCCTTTCAGTCTTCGGCTCAGTTTGGTTCTCAATGGTGGGAGGTCGATATGACCTGGATGACAATTCAGCTTTTGCAAAGCCTGGGGCTGGCAACCCATGTTAAAGGGCAAAAGCTGCAAGGCTGAAAATCCTGCTTGAGTTTGTGGGTCAGGCGATCGCAACAGCAGTAAATTGCAGCTAGCCGATTAAAACTGGAAGGTTATGAATCAACACATTCGTAAAGCCCAATTACCAGATGTGGCTGGTTTAACTGAGTTACTCAAGTCTTTGGGTTGGTTTGCTCATCTGGCATCCGAATCTAGCGAGATGACCTGCGAACGAATTGCACATCACCTCACCCTATGTCATGCCGATCAAAGTCACACCATTTATGTAGCCGAAGTAGATAGCAGGATTGTTGGCTATATTGCAGTTCATTGGCTCCCCTATCTTTTCTCCTTGCCCCAGAAGGTTATGTTTCTGAACTCTTTGTTCATGAATCTGTCCGGGGGCAAGGAATTGGCACTCAACTCTTAGAGGCTGTAAAAGCCGAGGCAGAGAGCCGAGGCTGTTCGCGACTGCTGTTGGTTAATAGTCGCAGTAGAGATTCATACAAGCGCAAATTCTACGAAAAACAAGGATGGCAAGAGCGTGAAGACATGGCAAATTTTGTTTACAGGCTGAGATAACCCCCAGCGTAGGTAACGTAGATAACGTCGTGCGATCGCACCCCTGCGATATTTCCAACTCACATCCTAAAACTAAATCCGCCAACTCCCTTTTTGGTACAATCAAGAGCTTGGCAATAACTCGATCGCTGGACGGAGAAACCCTATGGCTCGGATGTATTATGATGCGGACGCAAATTTGGATCTTTTGACTGGGAAGACCGTAGCCATCATTGGCTACGGTTCACAAGGTCATGCTCATGCCCTCAATCTCAAAGATAGTGGTGTCAATGTGGTTGTGGGGCTGTATCCGGGTAGTAAGTCGGCCACTAAAGCCGCAGCCGAAGGACTGACAGTCAAATCCGTGGCAGATGCCTCTGCTATGGCAGACTTCATTATGATTCTGTTGCCTGACGAGGTGATGAAAACCGTCTACCAGAGCGAGATTGAGCCGCACTTGAAGGAAGGCAAGGTACTAGCATTTGCCCACGGCTTCAACATCCACTTTTCCCAAATTGTGCCGCCGTCTCATGTCGATGTTGTCATGGTGGCTCCCAAGGGCCCCGGACATTTGGTGCGCCGCACCTATACGCAAGGAGAAGGGGTGCCTTGCTTGTTTGCCGTTTTCCAAAATGCATCGGGTCAAGCTCGCGATCGCGCTTTAGCTTATGCCAAAGGCATTGGCGGTACTCGTGCTGGGGTTTTGGAGACCACCTTCCGGGAAGAAACAGAAACTGATCTATTCGGTGAACAGGTGGTGTTGTGCGGTGGACTGTCTGCGCTGATTAAAGCTGGATTTGAAACGCTAGTAGATGCGGGCTATCAGCCAGAGTTGGCCTACTTTGAGTGTCTGCATGAAGTAAAGCTGATTGTGGATTTGATCGTGGAAGGTGGATTGGCTAAGATGCGCGACAGTATTTCTAACACCGCAGAGTACGGGGATCTAACGCGCGGACCTCGCATCGTCACCGATGATACTCGCGCTGAAATGAAGAAAATTCTCAGCGAAATTCAGTCAGGTCAGTTTGCTCGTGAGTTTGTTCTAGAGAATATGTCGGGTAAGGCAGGCTTTACCGCGATGCGTCGTCGCGAAGCAGAGCACAAAATAGAGGAAGTGGGTAAGGATTTGCGAGCGATGTTTAGTTGGCTGAAAAAAGCGTAGAGCAGATCACAAGTTAATTAAAACCGAACTTTTAATTTTTGAAAGCGCAGCAACGCCGCGCTTTCAAAAATTCTGGTTCTAACCCAGTTTGTGTTTTTGTAACCTATTGCTCTTATATTACAGGTTGCAGCGATCGCGCTTTTCTCCCTTAACTTGCGATCGCCCCTCTAATTGCCCCTCTGACAGGAACAGGAGCGATCGCGCTTTCAGTATCCTGATCTGCTTACCTTTGCAGTTTTGGGTCAAAATCTGGATTCAGAGGCAATCTTGTGCCAAGTTCCTCAAACCGTTAATCAAATTTTAGTCCGACTTTTGTCTGAAGTTTTGCTATAGAAGGCTTTCTCAATCAGGTTTCCTGATTGGCCCTCCTTGCTGTATAAGGGTTTGAGATATTCGTGTAACAAGGCTCAGGGTAGCTATAATTCGATGGGATATAGGGGATGGTCTGAGGAGCGAGAATAACCCATGCAACAGTTAAGTCAAAGTTCGTCCAAAACTGCCAACGTACTGGGGTTGCCCATTCATCTAACCCATCACTTGGGCACCCATTACCTGGACTGGCTGGCCACAAAGCTGCGGCAGCAGAAAGGGGTGCATGTGGTGACACTCAATGCAGAGATGGCAATGGAAGCTGAGAAAAATCAAGACCTGGCAGCCGTCATCCGCCAAGCTGAGTTAGTGATCCCCGATGGTGCGGGAGTGGTGCTTTACCTGAAACTGCGGGGGAAAACGGTACAGCGTTGCCCAGGAATTGAATTATCAGAACTTCTGCTCCAGCAAGTAGCACGATTGGATCAACCCTGCCCGGTGTTCTTTTATGGTGGGCAACCTGGAGTCAGCCAAACTGCTGCCGCCACTCTGCAAAGACGGATGCCTGGACTGGCGATCGCTGCCACTCAACATGGCTACCTGACTGCTGAAGAACAGCATCAGCTTTTACAAACCCTGAAAACCCTACAACCCCGGATTCTCCTAATTGGCTTGGGTGTTCCGCGTCAGGAATTTTGGATTGCCCAACATCGCTACCTCTGTCCTAATTCCATTTGGATTGGCGTGGGGGGCAGTTTTGATATTTGGGCGGGTACCAAGACCCGCGCTCCAGGCTGGCTGAGAAACAACCATCTAGAATGGCTATACCGACTCTATCAGGAGCCTTGGCGTTGGAAACGGATGCTGGCATTGCCAAAATTTGCGTGGAAAGCGCTTCTCTACCGAGGGGTTTAGCTGGGTATTTAGCTGGGCAGGACTCAAGCTTGATTGAGCGTTCCACGAGTCACCCCAAGCTGATGGTGTAGCTTGAGATCGCGCCAGAGTTGCGATCCTGTGATTTCGCCTTGCAGCAATTCTTGATAGTTGGCGATCGCCCGTTTTACCTGCTCTGGAGATTCATTCATGAATTCTAGACGAAACTTCCGCACTCCCAACTTTACCAAATGTTGGACATACTCAGCACCTGTTTGAGCATTGCCGTTAAACACTGTATTGCGGCAGCCTGCATCTGCTTTAGCACATGCTCTATGCCTGTGCGATCGCGCAATTTTACTTCCTGAGTTTCACAA
>JAAUOQ010000201.1 GCA_012034795.1 Leptolyngbyaceae cyanobacterium CRU_2_3 | reverse complement strand
ACCCAAGTTGCCCTTAAATTAGCTGCACTGGAAGCTGACACTGAAATTCAGTCGGGTACAGAATTGGTGCGCTCGGAAATTTATGCTCTGCACTCAAGCCTGTCTACGGCTAACTCCACGCTAACCACTCGTGCAACCCAGATCACGACTTTGCCTCACACAACCTCTAGAATACTGATAAGAGAAACTCGCAAGCCTTATCTACAACTCAAAAACGCTCTAACATTAGGGCTTTTAGCGCTCTTGCCGTTGAGCGGCATTCTAGTAGGGGTGCAATCACCTTATATTGCTTCCGCCTGCCAGTTTTTGGATAACTGTGCTGCTGACGAGCAATCAGAGGTTCGCTATCGCCATGCTGTTGAACAGGCAGTTGGCGCTAAAATGCTGTCGGAAAATGCTCATAGCCTCACCGATTTGCAGCGGGCTCGCGATCGCCTCGTAGATTCTCTATCTCAATTAGGGTCAGTTTCAGGGGGAACGAAGATTTATGCTGAATCGCAACAGGTATTGCTGAACTACCGGGGCACACTGGAGCAATTGGAGAAGCATCTTGAAAAAGAAACGCGAGCTGCCCAGTTGCTACGGCGGGCTGAGGCAGAGGCCCAGAAGGCGATAGAGCAAACTAAAATAGATCAAACTGTTAAATCTTATAAAGCAGCCGAACTACACTGGCTCCGCGCCCTAACTACTTTAAAGTCTATTCAGCCAGATACTTTTGCGACTAATCAAGTTACGGCTCGGCTTCAAGAATATAGTACTCGATTACAGGCGGTTAGTTTACGGATTCCGGGTCCTGTCAACCGCTCTCCCCAAGAGTCACAGTGGACTCAGCCTCAAGTGATTCAAACAACTCGCTTGCCTCCTCAGCCAGCAGGTTCGCCCACTCGAACCATCACTCAATCTCAGGGACAACCTAGTTTTCAGGCTAATGTGGCACCTTCAGGACAGGTCACTCCATCCCAGGCAGGCGCTCAATCCAACCGAACTCAGTTAGTCAGCAGCAGCCCTGAACGGGCGATCCCCCGCACAGGAAGTTCACAATCTGTAGCCCCTCCTGTTCGTCAGGTCAATACTTCCCGCTCCAGATCCTTAGCAAACACTACCAGAAGGTCTCGTCAGACCAATCCTCTGCCCATTGCTTCTGTACCTGCTAGTACTCCCTACAATAGTGCTCTCTCTACAGGTAGTGCTCACCTTTCAGCATTTCAAACTTTAATGATGTTTCTCTAGGACTGGATGGAGCCTGGATCACCCAGGGGGAACATTCGTCGCTAATCTAGTGTTGAATAACTACAGCGATCGCACTTTTGGTTTTGTGCCTTTGTTTGCTGAAGTTAGAGATGCTAGAGGTCAAACTGTGAAGTCTAGAATTCTGCTACGAGGTTCAGAGGACGGGGTTGTAGAACCTGGTGAAACTTTGAGAGGACAGCTATTTTTGCTCGATCGCCGTTGGAATTCCTCTGGTTCTCAAAGCCTCACCCTAGTCATTCGGGAAGGTACAAGTGGTAGTCGTAGCTTTCATCTGCCTTTTTGAGGCTCAAGAAATTTAGGGTGAGGGCTGAGAATCAACGCTACAGCCCTTCATAACCAGTAGATTTAAGCGCTTGCTGCCGCTAGCAACTGCTTAGCAGCTTGCTTAAGCGTTGCTGCTTTGTCAGTTTTCTCCCAAGGAAGATCTAAGTCGCTTCGTCCAAAATGACCATAAGCCGCTACATCCTGATAGAAACGTCCGCCTCGCTCAGCCGGTAGATGGGTAAGGTTGAAGGACTGAATAATACCGGCCGGACGTAGCTCAAAGTGCTGCTTTACTAACTCTAAGAGGCGATCGTCATCAATTTTGCCTGTACCAAAGGTATCTACCATAATACTGACGGGACGAGCCACCCCAATCGCATAGCTAAGTTGAACTTCGCAGCGCTCTGCCAAACCAGCGGCCACAATATTTTTGGCCGCGTAGCGACAAGCATAAGCAGCGCTGCGATCGACTTTAGTAGGATCTTTGCCAGAGAAGGCACCACCACCATGGCGAGAATAGCCACCATAGGTGTCAACAATGATCTTGCGACCTGTGAGACCTGAATCCCCTTGAGGTCCGCCAATCACAAACTTACCTGTAGGATTAACCAAAAAACGAGTCTGGCTATCTGGCTTTACATCAATGTCTGCAAAGATCGGCAGCACTACGGCCGCCCATAAATCTTGCTTGATTTTTTCTTGCACAGCGCCCGGCTCAACAATTTCATTAATCGTTGCCGTATGTTGGGTAGAAACTAGAATAGTATCGATGCCAACGGGTTTACCGTCTTCATAGATGACCGTTACCTGGGTCTTGCCGTCGGGACGCAGATAGGCAAGTTGTCCGGTTTTCCTAACGGCTGCTAGCTTTCGGGAAATCCGGTGGGCCAAGCTAATGGGGAGAGGCATGAGTTCAGGCGTCTCGTTGCAGGCAAAACCAAACATCAAACCTTGATCCCCTGCTCCAATCGCATCCAATTCTTCCTCACTTTTTTGTTCGCGAGTTTCATGGGCTTTGTCAACGCCTTGGGCAATATCAGCAGACTGTTCATCAATGGCTAGTAGCACAGAGCAACTGTTAGCAGAAAAGCCATTATCGGAATCGGTATAGCCGATTTCGGCAATCTTTTTCCGTACCAGATTAACAAAATTGACCTGGGCCGAGGAGGTAATCTCTCCGGTTACTAACACTAGCCCTGTGTTCACAACAACCTCAGCCGCCACCCGGCTAGTTGGATCTAGCGACAGGAGAGTATCGAGAATCGTATCTGAAATCTGGTCACAAATTTTGTCTGGATGACCTTCTGTAACGGATTCGGATGTAAAAAGGTAACGACGAGACAATGAGATAACCTCACTTTATTCTAGACGGCTGAAACGAGTAGAACTTCTTGCCAGAACTGACTGCTTCTTGCGATCCCAGGAAGCAAGGTTCCCCAAGGGTATTAAGGGTATTTAGGATCTGGGTAAGACGCTTATCTAAAAAAATACAGCTAGTTCTGGAGAATATCACACTTCTAATTTCTTTAGGTAACTCAACAAGTTTACAAGGGCACCTTACAGGAAAACCGAAGATTTTTGCTAGTTAAAAAGTTACAAGTTAAAAAGTTATGTCTTCCTGAATTTGCATTTCCTTAAAATGGTGAATGGTCGCATCTGCCCCAGGTAATTGGACTACTGTGCTCCATCCCCCTGTAAAACCAATACAGCCCAATGCCCCTAGCTTTTGGCTAACCTCAATATCAACTTGCGAATCTCCAACTACCAAAATTTGGTTTGGCTCAGTTTCTAAGGCAGATACAACTTGCTGCAATAAAGCTGGTGCAAATTTACTGCTATATCCATCAATGCCGAATTGAGCCTGTATGTAGGGAGTTAATTGATAGGTTTGCAGAAATGCCTCAACCTGATGAGTACTATCAGATGACAAAACACCAACCTGTAAACCGGCTACTGCCAGAGTTTTCAGCAGTTCTATCACCCCAGCAATTGGCGGAGTATGTTCTGCTTTGTTAGGAACAGACCTCTCAGCATCTGCAAAGGCAGAATAGACTAGCCTTAAGGAATCGACCCAGTCTCGCCCGGTTTCTGCGACATAGGCTGCCGCTGCAATTTCGTTTTCTTGTCGCGTTCCAACTGCCACTAGTCCAGCGGGGTTGATGCGATCGCCCTCCACGCCAAACGCCATTAGCAAAGGCTCTTGAACACCTGGAACCTGAGCATCAATTAAACGCGATCGCCGCTGTGCCAAATTACGTAAGAAGGACTCAGAGTTTGCTAATGTTCCATCCTTGTCAAATAGGATGGCTTGAACGTTAGGGAATATGCTGGCGTTGCAGCGAATAAGTGCCAAAGCGCTGAGTTCTCCTGAGTAACTTGAGTGAAAAGTAGAACATATAACTAGAATCCCAAATGGTTTATGAGAAGGGGGTAGAAGGGCACTGCCCCCTGGGGGACTCCCTCCCCAAATCCCGCTTGGGTTTTCTCATGACTGATTTAGGATTGCTATAGACGTGGTTTAGATTTAAGCAGGTAGAGCTACAAACCACGCTAGCCAATTAAAAAGAGGAGGATATAACCTCCTCTTTTTAAGCTTAAAAGTACTTCATTAAGCCGTAGGTAGAGCAGAAAAAGCAACTGATTAGACAATTTCCAGGGACAAGCCTTTTGCCGACTGGGGCTAAGGCTTGTCCTGAATTATTGAGTAGTACCAACGTAGCCGTGGCTGAAACTTCGTCAACCCGACACTTTATAGACTTTCATGGCAGAAGTTGCCTCAATTATCATTTATTCGGCTATGGACCTATTCTAGAAGATCCTCATCTTCCTCGGTCGCAGAAGGTAAATCTTCAATCACTTCTTCCTCTTCAACAGCAGGCTTGGGCTGAGACTGTTGCAGCATTCGTTCCCGATATTTTGCCGCCATCTCTTCTGCCTTGTCATAAACGACCTGTGGATTTTTTACCATGTCCCCAGGTTCAGGCTCTAACTGCTTAGTTGAAAGCGAGATTCGACCTCGCTCCGCATCTAAATCAATGATCATGACCTTCACTTCATCGTTCACATTGAAAACGCTGTGGGGCGTATCAATATGATCATGGGAAATCTCAGAAATATGCAGCAAGCCGCTGACACCGCCAATATCAATGAATGCACCATAAGGCTTGAGACCGCGCACCGTGCCGATCACAACCTCGCCCACCTCTAACCGGTTCATTTTACGCTCAACTAGAGCGCGGCGATGGCTGAGAACGAGGCGATTTCGGTCTTCGTCCACCTCCAAAAACTTTAATGGCAACTCTTCCCCAACCAAATCCTCTTTAGGCTTACGGGTGCTGATATGAGAGCCAGGAATAAATCCTCGCAGCCCTTCTATCCGCACAAGCGCACCACCGCGATTTGTAGCGAATACAGCAGAACGCACCGTCGCATCCTCAGCTTGCAGTTGGCGAACCCGTTCCCAGGCACGCATATACTCAATTCGCCGAATCGAGAGGGTAAGTTGCCCATCCTCGTTTTCATCAGTCAGGATGAAAAACTCGCGAGTTTCGTTAGACTGCAAAACCTCTTCAGGGGTGTCTATCCGGTTGATAGACATTTCTTGGATGGGAATATAGGCTGCCGTTTTAGCACCAATGTCAATCAGAGCCCCCCTCGGCTCAATGCTGAACACCGTTCCGGCCACAATGTCTCCAGGACTAAAGTGGTAGTCATACTTATCGAGGAGAGCAGCAAAATCTTCGTGGGTAAAACCAATATCTGTTAATTCCTGATTGACCATGCGATGTGTTTCCTGGTGGTGATCTCCGTAGTAATAGTTGCCGATTGGGGCGTGCTGTCTCTGCGAATTTTTGACGCATGGACTAGCATGAACAGTGATACCAATTCTGCTCTAAAAGATGGGGTTTTGTACGATAAACCCTAGAAGAACCATGATAACCTAATTTTGTTTGCAAACCACCCTCCCAAGAGGGACAGATTGAGGTAGCTACCCTTCTAGCACACTCCTGAATCAATGTAACTCAAGGTCTTTTCAGTATGACAATAGTATTTAAACTTTGAAAATTGCTTCTATCTAAAAGAGACTTTTAGAAAAGACTGCTAATTGGGTGCAAACCTTTGAGCCTGCCTCATATTCTAATTCATCGAGAAGGACTCATGAAGGGAGCCACAGCCGCTCGGTTTTCAGTTTCAGCAGGCAAAGTCTCTAACTCTATGCATTCGGTTGACTCTCTCAGGTGATTTAACGTTTCTACGAAGTCTCGAATGCCTTGAAACTGTTTATACACTGAGGCAAACCGGATGTAGGCAACTTCGTTAAGCGTTTGCAAATATTTGAGTACAAGTTCACCAATTTCACTGCTTGAGACTTCCCTAGTGATCCGCTGCTGAAGTTCCGCTTCAATTTCATCCACCACGTTTTCCAACTGCATGGGAGACACGCCAGTCTTCTCGCAGGCTCGGACAATACCGCGCAACACTTTAGAACGATCGAACGATTCTCTCTCGCCACTGCGTTTAAGGACAACAATGGGTACAAATTCAATTCGTTCGTAGGTTGTAAACCGGTGAGTGCATTGCAAGCACTCCCGTCGCCGTCGCACACTATGACCAGACTCGGCTGAACGCGATTCTAAAACCCGATTGTCTGGGCACTGGCAAACTGGACAGCGCATACACAACCCCCCTCCAAAAGACTAAAAATGCTCAAACAGAACCCGCAGTTCACGAGCAGCAATCCACTCTAGACATCATACTGCAATTGCGGATTGCAGTTAAAGATGCAAAAACCTGAGCCGACCTCCTAATGCTGTTAATCAGCAACTGGCAAACCAGGATAGGAGACAAACTCAGGCGATCAGAAGATTAGTTATGACAGCGATTCAAGCTACTGCAAAAGAATCGCCTTGAACAGCTTAATCGATTAATCCTTAGTGATACGGGGAGGTTCACGGAAGCGATCGCAAAGAACAAAACACCAATTCCCAAAGTAAGCACCAAAATGTAGGCAACGGCTTCCATAATCTGAGATCCTCAGGTGTAGGTTACAAAGTAGGCCTTCAAATCCATTGATTAGCAATCAAAAATGAAGGATAGCTCAAAAACTCGTTAGCATTTCAAGCCTAGCTCTGCAAGAGGGCTATGAAGAGGTATGGCAATCTGCCCCAGCCTCTCCATAGCTCTAATTGTGAACTAAATAGCTTCCTTACGCCGGGTCGTTTTGTCACCCAGTTTCTGGAAATAACCCCACTCCACTTGTTCTTCTGACAAATCTGGGTCAATCCCAGCAAACACGTCGCGGAACAGCGTACGAGAACCATGCCAGATGTGACCAAAGAAGAACAGCAGTGCGAAGCAAGCATGTCCAAAAGTGAACCATCCACGAGGACTGGTTCGGAATACACCATCTGAACCGAGCGTTTCGCGATCGAATTCAAAGGCTTCGCCCAACTGAGCTTTACGAGCAAACCGCTTCACAACCGCCGGGTCTTTAAAGGTTTGTCCATCCAACTTACCGCCAAAGAGACTCACAGTTACGCCTGCTTGCTCAAAGCTATATTTGGATTCTGCTCGGCGGAAGGGGATATCAGCTCGAACAATTCCGTCGCTATCAACCAAAATAACTGGGAAGGTTTCAAAGAAATTAGGCATCCGACGGACGGTGAGTTCACGTCCATCAGCGTCCTTGAAGACGGCATGCCCATCCCAGTCCTGAGCAATTCCATCGCCTTTCACCATTGGGCCGGTACGGAATAAGCCACCCTTAGCGGGGTTGTTACCGATGTAGTCGTAAAAAGCAAGTTTTTCAGGAATTGCAGACCACGCATCAGATAGGCTTGCACCATCTGCAACATTGGCTTGAACCCGACGATTAATTTCTTGCTGATAATAACCCGCATCCCATTGATAGCGAGTCGGTCCGAACAACTCCACAGGAGTGGCTGCATTGCCGTACCACATTGTCCCAGCCACGACGAACGCAGCAAAGAAAACAGCAGCAATACTACTGGATAACACTGTTTCAATATTCCCCATCCGCAGAGCGCGATAGAGGCGTTCTGGAGGACGAACTGTTAAGTGAAATAAACCTGCAATAATTCCAACGATTCCCGCTGCAATATGGTGAGCGACAATACCTCCCGGATTAAAGGGATCAAAGCCTTCTGGGCCCCAAGCAGGCGCAACGGGTTCAATGTGACCTGTTAAGCCGTAGGGGTCAGAAACCCACATTCCTGGACCGAACACTCCTGTGAGGTGAAAGGCTCCAAATG